>JAYUAH010000573.1:0-8577 GCA_043741415.1 Betaproteobacteria bacterium | reverse complement strand
CGACGTTTGCATTGAAGACACGCAATGCGCTCGCGGTGATCGAGCGCGAGGCCGTTGGTCTGGCGAATACACCGTTCAATATCGGCCACGTCGGCATCGGTACCGCGCTCGCCTACATCGACTTTCGTTTTGCCGATCTCGCCTGGCAGAAGGATCACCCGCGTGCGGCGGCGTGGATGGCGCAGTTCTCGGCGCGTGATGCCGTGCGTAAAACGGCATTCATCGACGCCTGAGTCGCGGCGCCTGGCTTACGCGCGCGCGAGTTTCAGCGCGGTGAGTGCGAGCCGTTTACCCAGCGCAATACACAGCTTACGTTCATGTTCGGTGATGGGCTGGTCGCTGGAGACGCCCGCGAGATGGCTGGCGCCATAGGGCGTGCCGCCGCTGGTGGTGCTGAGCAAATCGGGCTCGGTGTAGGGTATGCCCACGATCAGCATGCCGTGATGTAGAAGCGGCAACATCATTGATGTCAGTGTCGTTTCCTGCCCGCCGTGCATCGACGAGGTGGAGGTAAAAACAGCCGCCGGTTTACCCGCCAATGCACCCTTTATCCACAAAGCGCCCGTGCTGTCCCAGAAATATTTCATCGGTGCCGCCATATTGCCAAAGCGCGTGGGCGAGCCGAGTGCGAGGCCGATGCAATCTTCGAGGTCTTTCAGTTCGACGTACGGTGCACCGCTGTCGGGCACCGCGGGTTCGCTGGCTTCGACGACGGCGGACACACGCGGCACGGTGCGCACACGCGCGCTCACGCCATCGACTTCCCCAATGCCGCGAGCCACTAACTGCGCCATCTGTTTAACCGCACCGTAATGGCTGTAATAGAGAACGAGGATTTCATGCATGAAGGTATTATAGCTAGACTTCCTCATTGGCATGGATGAATACGTTGCCCAAACTGCTTTCCAGGCTCGTCGAATTGGTACGCGAGGCGGTGCGGCGATTTCAGGAGGATCGCGGCCTGCAAATCACCGCCAGCCTGACGTTTACCACGCTGCTGTCGCTGGTGCCTTTGATCACCGTGGCGCTGACGCTGATCTCGGCCTATCCGGTGTTTCAGGGCTTGTCGGGTGTGATCGAGGACTGGGTATTCGATAACATGGTGCCGGAGTCGGCCACCGTGATCGAAAAATATACCGGTCAATTTGTTGAAAACGCCGCGAACCTGACCGCGATCGGCATCGTGTTTCTGGCGGTGACGGCGATCATGCTGCTGATGACCATTGACGACGCGTTCAACGACATCTGGCGCGTGCGGCACCCGCGGCCGATGGTGCAACGCGTGCTGATTTACGGTGCTTTGCTCACCTTCGGCCCGCTGCTGATCGGCGGTAGCTTGTCGCTGAGTTCGTGGTTGATGAGTGCCTCGGCGGGCTGGACCCAACACATTCCCTACGCCAATGAAACGCTGATCAAACTGTCGGCCATGGCGCTGACATCACTGGCCTTGGCGTTACTGTATTACGCCATGCCCAACCGGCCGGTGCGCCTGCGCGATGCGCTCACCGGTGGCGCGCTGGCTGGATTGGTATTCGAGCTAACCAAACACGGCTTCGGTTTTTACGTGACGCACTTTCCGACCTACAAGCTGGTGTACGGCGCATTTGCCGCGGGGCCGGTGTTTTTGATGTGGCTTTATGTATCTTGGCTGGTGGTGTTATTGGGCGCGGTGGTCGTCGCGGCGCTGCCGGAGTGGCGCCAGCAAGCGCCGCAGGGCCGTATCGCGCCGGGCAGCAATTTTGTGTATGCGCTGCAAATGTTGAAAGTGCTGTGGCAGGCTCAGCAGCGCGGCGACGTGGTGAGCGTGCTGCACCTGCATGCGGCTTTGCATATGCGTTACGAGCGTATCGAAGCCCTACTCGAAACCATGCAGCGCGCGGGATGGGTGAAGCGCGCGGTAGCGGTGGGCTGGGTGCTGGCTCGCGACCCCGGCGCCATCGCCGTGGCGGATGTCTATAAGCTCTTTGTGTTTGACCCGGTGTTACCGGTGCTCGGAGCACAGTCCAAGCTGGAGTCGCTGGCCCGCGCTTTTGGCACGCGCATCGGCGATGGCGAAAAAACGTCGGTGGCGAATTTGTTTGCGGCGGAGGCGGCGACACCGGCGTCTAACGAGTGACGGGGTGTGGTGCGGGATTAGGTAGTCGGGTAAATGCGTGGCGTTACCGCCGCGCTCACCGGTAAGATACTCGGCCTCTTCCAAGCCGCCTGGGCCTTGAACCGACACCTGCCACCGCAGGCTGATCCGCGGTACACAGATCGTTCCGCAACAGTGCCCATTTTCAATGGGTGCACCTGTTAGCGTGATTGACTACGCACCGGCGCGGCGATACAGTTCCACGCAGCAAAAAGAGCGTTTGCGTTGCGTATTCGCTTGATGCACGGAGTGGTGACGTGGTGACCAACCGGAATAAATCGTAGAGCTTGCTCGCAAGTCCGAGCGGTTGAACCGCTCATCTTTCTGCCACCGGTCTGGCCAGAATGGCCATTCCCGCAGCTTCAAGCCGCGCGAAAAAAGGAGGACGTTTTTATGTCACAACGGGAGTGCCTGCTCGAATCCGTGGTGCGCATGACCGAAAACCGCGACCGGCGCTCGATCGAGCGAAGCCTGGTCGCAATCCTGGCGGAGCTTATTTCGGCAAAGCGGGTGGCCCTGTATCTGACTTGCGACGGGAGGGTCGAGCGAGTAGCCGAAGCGGGATCGACGGCTGGCGCCGACGGCGACGCAGATACAATTGAGGCGCGAGACCGCTGCACGTTCGCCGAGTGCCTTGAAAAGCGGGCCACAGTGGTTCTCTCCAGTGCGGGCCGTTCGCAAACGCGCATGGGGTTTCCGGTAACGCTTGAAGCTGAGGTGATTGGTTTAGTCGCGATCGACTGCGGGAGTAAAGGGCCATCCGATAAAAAGCTCATTGCCGCAGTGATCAATATCTACCAGAACCACCTGGCTGTGATCGACGACGGTGAGCGCGATACGCTGACCAAGTTACTGAACCGTAAGACCTTCGACAAGAATATCCTCCAGATTCTTGTGGCCCGGCGCCAGGCACTCGCGAAACCTGCTCCGATCCCCGACCTGCGCGTTCAGAATGCCGCCGGTGACAATTGGCTCGCGATCCTCGACATAGACCATTTCAAGAGGATCAACGATGCCTTCGGCCACCCGTACGGCGACGAAGTGCTGCTGCTGTTCTCCGGGATCATGAAGCACGTCTTCCGTGCTTCAGACTTGCTGTTCCGCTATGGTGGGGAGGAATTCGTAGTAGTGTTGGCCCCGACCGACGAGCGTGGCGCATGGACCGCTATGGAACGGTTTCGCGTCAGTGTTGAGGCTTACCATTTTCCCCAGGTAGGCCAGGTCACCGTGAGCGCAGGGTTTGTCAGAGTTGACACTCAGGATATGCCGTCGGTATTGATCGGGCATGCCGACCAGGCGCTTTATTTCGCGAAGAACTCAGGGCGCAATAAGGTCTGCCGCTATGAAACGCTGATCGCAGACGGTAGTCTGCAAAACAACGAAAAACCCGGAGAAATCGAGCTGTTCTGAAACATCGCAGCTTATCAGGCCGTGCTTTAACACTATCGCATGGTTGCAATTCGTAGCGGCAAAAGTCCGGCACTGCCGGTGGCCATCTAACCACCGTTATCCCGCAGCTATTAACAAATGTACCGTGAATGCGGCATTCAATTTCCTGTCTTCACCACAATCCCTGCCGCCGGCGTAAATTCCCATTGTTTCCACGCCGCTAGCACCATGTTCGGGTATTCCGGCCGGCCGAGGCTGCCGTTGTAGCGGCCTAGTGCGCGGTAGAGATCGCCTCGTTCGATGTCGATGTAGTGACGCAGGATCACACAGCCAAACCGCAGGTTGGTGCGCAGATGAAACAGGTTGCTGTCGTCGGCGCCGATGGTTTTGACCCAGAACGGCATCACCTGCATCAAGCCGCGCGCGCCGGCACTGGAAACGGCATATTTGCGAAACGCGCTTTCGACTTGGATCAGGCCCAGCACCATTTGCGGATCGAGTCCGGCGCGTTTGGCTTCGTAGTGTACGGTGACAAGAAAATCCTCGCGCAAGGTGCGGTCGGGGATGCGCCGTTCCAACCGATGCGACATTGAATCGATCCACGTGCGCGCTTCTCCGGCGGTGGCGAAGGCGAGAAATGGCGCGGAGTGATCGGAAACGGCTTTCTGCAGCGCAGCGCGCACGCTGTGCGACATTTGTTCTTCAAGCTGATTGCCGGCGCACGCGGGTGCCGCCGCGAGCACGGCAAGGGTCGAAACGGTTGCGAGTAAGATACAGATCAACGTTCGCATGTATTTGATTTTACATGACTTATTATATCGTTCAAGCCCACGGTGGTGGCTGCCGCATCGCTGCGGCGCTGGTATTCGAGTTGGCCTGTTTTAAGGCCGCGCTCGCCCACCACGATGCGTTGCGGGATACCGATCAGTTCGATATCCGCGAGCATCGAGCCCAAGCGTTCGTCGCGGTCGTCGAGCAGCACATCGAGGCCGGCCGCTTGCAAATCGGCATAGAGTTTTTCCACGGTTTCGTTCACCAGCGCGCTTTTTTTCATGCCGATGGGCACGATGGCGATGTCAAACGGCGCGATGCTCTCCGGGAAAATAATGCCGCGCTCGTCGTGATTTTGTTCGATAGCGGCGGCGACCACGCGCGTGACACCGATGCCGTAACAACCCATTTCCATGATTTGAGATTTGCCGCTTTCGTCGAGGAAGGCGAGGTTCAGTGGTTTCGAATATTTGGTGCGCAACTGAAAAATATGACCGACTTCGATGCCGCGGCACAGTTCCAGTTTGCCTTTGCCGTCGGGGCTGGCGTCACCATTAACTGCGTTGCGAATGTCGGCCACCAGCGGCTCGGCAAAATCGCGTGCGATGTTGGCACCGGTGTAATGCTGGTCGTTTTCATTGGCGCCGATGACAAAATCGGCCATCGCGGCGACGGTGCGGTCGGCAATCACCGAACCTTTGAAACCCACGGGCCCCAGCGAGCCGGGCTCCGCGCCGAAAGCCGCATGGATGCTGATGGGTGAGGCGAACGCCAGCGGCTTTTTGACCGCGTCTAGTTTGCCGGCTTTGATCAGATTGACATTGTGGTCGCCGCGCACCATCAGCAGCACCGGCTTATTGTCGACACCATCGACCACCACAGCTTTCACGGTTTTGTCAGCGGGTATTTTCAGGAACGCGCACAACTCGGCAATAGTCTTGATGCCTGGCGTGTGTAATCTAGTCAGCGGCTGGCTAGCGGCTGGGCGCGCGGTGGTTGGCGCTACCGCTTCCGCAAGCTCCACGTTGGCCGCGTAATCGGAATCTGGACAATACGCAATAGCATCTTCGCCCGAATCGGCGAGCACATGAAACTCGTGCGAGCCGGTGCCGCCGATGGAGCCGGTGTCGGCGGCGACCGCGCGAAATTTCAAACCCAGCCGCGTGAAAATGCGCGAGTAGCAGTCATACATTTCGCGATAGGTGGTTTTCAGATCTTCGTATGACGTATGAAACGAATACGCATCTTTCATCACGAACTCGCGCCCGCGCATCACGCCGAAGCGCGGGCGGATTTCATCGCGGAACTTAGTTTGTATTTGATAAAAATTCAGCGGCAACTGGCGGTAACTTTTGACTTCGCGGCGCACCACGTCGGCGATGACTTCTTCGTGCGTGGGGCCGAAACAATAGTCGCGGGCGTGGCGGTCCTTCATGCGCAGCAGCTCGGGGCCGTATTGCTCCCAACGGCCGGATTCTATCCACAGTTCCGCCGGCTGCACCGCCGGCATGGAAAGTTCTATCGCGCCACTGCGGTTCAATTCTTCGCGAATAATTTTTTCGACACGGCGCAACACTTTCAGGCCCAAGGGCATCCAGGTATAAACGCCGCTGGTGAGGCGTTTGATCAGGCCCGCGCGCAGCATCAGCTGGTGGCTCACGACTTCGGCCTCGGACGGGGCTTCTTTGAGCGTGGAGATGAAAAATTTTGAGACGCGCATGGCTGCTGGGTGTCGAAAGGTCGAAAAAAAACGTATTCTACCGGACACACAAAACATTCCGGGAAAAAGCATGGATTTGCAGGGTAGTTGGCGTATCAGAAAGCCGTCGGACGACGCGGAGACGGTTTATATCAGTGAGAAATTCGGCGTGCGCGCGCTGCACATCGGCAGCGATACGGTGCAAAGCGCCATGCGCATCGCTGCGCCCAATGAGCTGGAGTTGTCGTACACGCGCAGCATGATGGGTTTTTTGCTGTTTCATGAAAAGCCGAAATCGGTATTGATGATCGGTCTCGGCGGCGGCTCGGTGGCAAAGTTTATTTATCATCGCATGCCGTGGACGACGCTGCGCGTGATCGAAATCAGCGAGCGCGTGTTGACCGTGGCGCGGCGCTATTTTGAGGTGCCGCCCGACGATGAGCGCTTCGAGGTGATTCTCAGCGACGGCGCGGAGTTCGCCAGCCGCCCGCAGGTGTGTGCGGACCTGGTGGTGGTCGACGGGTACGACGGCGAGTCGCTGGTCGAGGCGCTTTCGAGCGTGGCGTTTTACCGCGATTGCCATGATCGATTAAATCAACGCGGCATGCTGGTGGTCAATTTGTGGGGTGGCGACAAGCAGTTTCACGACACCTTGAAACGCATCGAAGAGGCCTTTCCAGAAGGCACCCTGTGCCTGCCCGCGGAAAAGCCCGGTAACGTGATTGTTTTCGGCTTTCGCAGCACGCCGGGCAAAATGGCATGGACAGCGCTGGAACAACGCGCTTTCGCGCTGGAAGCGCACTACGGGCTGGGTTTTACGCGTTTCGTCGAGGGCTTGCGCACCATGAACCGGCACGACGAAAAATACCTGTTGATATAGGCATTTATCCGTGCTTTCCATTGCCTCCAATTTGTGGAAGAATCAACGCAACTAACACATTGACGGGGTCGTGATCGTGATAGACCGCGATGGGTACCGCCCCAATGTAGGCATCATTCTTTGTAACTGGAAGAACGAGGTTTTCTGGGGTAAACGGGTGCGCGAGCACTCCTGGCAGTTTCCGCAGGGCGGCATCAATCCGGGCGAATCGCCGGAGGTCGCCATGTATCGCGAACTGCACGAAGAAGTCGGGCTGCGTCAGGAGCACGTCAAAATCCTTGGCCGCACGCGCGACTGGCTGCGCTATGAAGTGCCGGACCGCTGGATACGCCGCGAGTGGCGCGGTAATTATCGCGGCCAAAAACAAATCTGGTTTTTGCTGCGGTTGGTCGGACGCGAAACCGATGTGTGTTTGCGCGCGACCGACAAGCCGGAATTCGATGCTTGGCGCTGGAACGATTACTGGGTGCCCAGCGAATCCGTGGTTGAGTTCAAACGCGACGTTTATCAAAAGGCGCTGCTGGAGCTGGTGCGCTTTCTTGAAGGCCATGCGGTCGACGCACGGGCGCGGCGGCGTCCACGACGCGGTGTCGCTGCCGGTATCGCCAGCGTTATCGACGGCGGGCACTGACGGGGCGATGCGCTGGCTTTGCATTTGATTGACATCGGTGTGTTAGCCTTTTAAACTTCTCTCCCGAGTTAGATTTGATCTAAATCTGATGGCAGTCTCTGGTAATTCCTGTCGGTCATACTAGTTTTTGGCGCTTGCAAACGCCTGCAGTTTGCAGCGTCGGCTTCGAGTTATTAACGTAACTATTTGTTTATAAAGGAGATTTATATGCAACTCAAAGGCTCCAAAACCCACGGCAATCTGAAAGCCGCGTTTGCCGGCGAATCCCAAGCCAACCGCCGCTACCTCTACTTCGCAGCGAAAGCCGACGTGGAAGGCCAAAACGACGTTGCGGCGCTGTTCCGCTCGACAGCGGAAGGCGAAACCGGCCACGCCCACGGCCATCTGGAACACATGGAAGCCATCGGCGATCCGGCAACTGATCTGCCGATCGGCAGCTCGCGCAACAACCTGAAGGCCGCAGTGGCCGGCGAAACGCACGAGTACACCGACATGTACCCGGGTATGTCGAAGACCGCGCGCGACGAAGGCTTCGGCGAAATCGCCGACTGGTTTGAGACGCTGGCCAAAGCAGAGCGCTCGCACGCCAACCGCTTCCAGAAAGCTTTGGACGCGCTGGCTGACTAAGGTCGTTCAGCGTCAAGTGTTCGGTGTTTAGAGTTGGGGGGTGAGGTGTTGTAACCTGCCCCTCAATTTTTTCGCCGGACGCCCTACCCTCAACTCTCAACGAAGTCATGGCTATCACCGTAAAAGAAGGCAGTCTCGAAAAGCCCACGCGGCACGCGCTCGACTGGACGTCCGACGCGTTCTATGACGAAGCGTCGCTCAACCAAGAGTTGGAGCGCGTGTTTGATATCTGTCACACGTGCCGCCGCTGCGTGAGCCTGTGCACGGCGTTTCCGACCTTGTTCGATTTGATCGACGACAATCCGACCCTCGAAGTCGAAGGTGTCGCCAAAGCAGATTTCGGCAAGGTGGTCGATCAGTGTTATCTGTGCGACATGTGCTACATGACCAAGTGTCCGTACGTGCCGCCGCACGAGTGGAACGTTGATTTTCCACATTTGATGCTG
>JAYUAH010000572.1:0-8601 GCA_043741415.1 Betaproteobacteria bacterium | reverse complement strand
TTTCCATGATGTCGCCGGGCTGCATGAACTCTGGCGGCGTGCGCGCGTGGCCCACGCCCGACGGCGTGCCGGTGAGTATGATATCGCCCGCTTCCAGGGTAATCCCCGCCGATAATTCCGCGATGATGCGCGGCAGCTTGAAGTACAGATGCTGCGTGTTGGATTGCTGCTTCACCACGCCGTTTACTTTGCACGTCAAATTCAGATTGTTCGGATCGCGCACGTCACCGGCGGTCACAATCCACGGTCCCATCGGTGCGTGACCGTCGAGACTTTTGCCGCGAAACCATTGTTGCCCATGATGGCGCTGCACTTCGCGCGCGGAAACGTCATTGGCCACCATGTAACCGAACACGTGTTTCATCGCGTTCGCTTCTTTGATATTGGTGCCGCCGGCGCCGATCACCAGCGCGAGTTCCACTTCCCAGTCGAGTTTTTCGGTGACGCCGCCGTGTGCGGGCACGTTGCCGTAAGGCGCGTTCACCGTCAGCGGCTGCTTGCTGAAAAATGCGGGGTGCGTCGGCATTTCCTGTTGTTGGGGCCGTGCATGGGCGCCTTCGTTGAAGTGATCGAGATAGTTCCAGCCGACGCAGAACACGTTTTTGCGCGGACGCGGAATCGGCGCGTGGAGTTTTACTTTCGCCAGTTTTTGATGACTGGCTTTCACCTTGGCGACTGCTTTTTTGATCGCGGCCAGGCCCTTGTTACCCGCGGCCACCAGCGAAATCATGTCGCTCGCGTCAAACGGCAGCGCGACGCGTGCGGCTTTGGCGGCGCGTGCGATGTCGATCACACCACCATCGGCGCCGATGACACCGGTTTTTCTGAGGCTGCGTGCGGATTCCGAAAACGTCACTAGTTTCAAATCATTCTCCTTGTTTAAACTTGAATCGTTCGCAGGCTGCGACGAGTTGTTTGCAGATACCCGGTTCCCACGCGGCGTGACCCGCATCAGGCACGATGATGTATTCGGCTTCGGGCCACGCACGATGCAAATCGTCGGCGGTGACAATCGGGCACACCGAATCGTAACGGCCTTGCACAATCACGCTGGGGATATGCCGAATCTTATTGACATGGTCCAGCAGTGAGTTAATCGGCAAGAAAATATCGTGGGTAAAAAAGTGCGCTTCGATGCGCGCCAGCCCCAGCGCCACCACGTCGCCGCCGAAATAAGCCACCGTCTCCGGGCTCGGCATCAACGTCGAACAGGAACCTTCGTAACGGCTCCACGCGCGCGCGGCGGGCATGTGCACCGCCGGATCGGCATCGGTCAGGCGCAGGTAATAAGCCTTCAACAAATCAGCGCGTTCGCCTGCGGGAATGTAGCTCGCGAATGCATGCCAGGCTTCGGGAAACAAGTTTTTAAGATCGTACAAAAACCAATCGATTTCGCTTTTGCGGCACAGAAAAATGCCGCGCAAAATCAAACCCGCGCAGCGCTCGGGATGCGCTTCGGCATAAGCCAGCGCCAGCGTGCTGCCCCACGAGCCGCCGAATACCAGCCAGCGCTCGATGTTCAAATGCGCGCGCAGCGTTTCCATGTCCGCGATCAAATGCGGCGTGGTGTTATCACTCAGTGCGCCGAGCGGTGTAGAGCGCCCCGCACCACGCTGATCGAAAATAATAATGCGGTAATGCTTGGGATCAAAGAACCGGCGATGCGCCGGTGACGCGCCCGCGCCCGGTCCGCCGTGCAAAAACACCACCGGTTTGCCGTTCGGATTGCCCGACACTTCCCAATACATTTGATGCAAGCCGTCGAGCGCCAGCATGCCGGCCTCGATCGGTTCGATATCGGGATACAACTCGGTGCGCAGGGTGGGGGCGTGATCAGCCACGGGGAGGGTCTCGTGATTAGGGACGTAAAAATAACACAAAACGGCTCGCGTGCTACGATAGCCGCAAACGGAGTATGTATAAAATGCGGCACAAAATTGTGGTTGCGTGCGGTGTTGCAGTGACGGCAATCTTTTCCGTGCAGGTCGCAGCACAAAGCTATCCCGCCAAACCGGTGCGCATTCTGGTCGGTTTCGCGCCGGGCGGCGGTACCGATATCATGGCGCGCGCGGTCGGCGCAAAACTCTCCGAGTCGCTGAAACAGCAATTCGTGGTTGAAAACCGTCCCGGTGCGAATGCCAATCTCGCGGCCAAACTGGCCGCGGAGGCGCCTGCCGACGGCTATACGCTGCTGTTCATGTCGGTGGCGCACATCATGAGCAAGCCGGTCTACAAAAACCTCGGCTACGACATCGAGCGTGATTTCACGCCGGTTACCGTGGTATCCGATGTGCCGAATGTGATTGCCGCGAATCCCGCGCTGCCGGCGAGAACGGTGAAGGAATACATTGCGCTGGCGAAAGCCAAGCCGGGCGAGTTGACGTACGGCACTTCGGGTGTGGCCAGCCCCGAGCATTTCGCCGGCGCCATGTTCAGCAGCATGACCAAAACACAATTGCAGATGGTGCCGTACAAAGGCGGCGGTCCGCTGGCCATTGATCTTGCGGCAGGGCACGTGATTTCAAGTTTCAGCACCATGCCGTCGATTATTCCGCATATTCGTTCCGGTCGCGTAAGAGCCATCGCCGTCACTACGGAAAAGCGCGCGGCGGTGCTGCCCGATGTGCCGACGGTCGCCGAAACGGTGCCCGGCTATAGCATTACCACCTGGTACGGCGCGGTGGCGCCGGCGAAAGTGCCACGCGACATCGTGCTGCGGCTCAATCAGGAAATGTTGAAAGCGCTGCAATTACCCGATATCAAAGAGCGCATGGCTTCACTTGGCGCCGATATCGTCGGCAGCAGTGTCGATGCGACGGCGAAGTTCTTCGCAGCCGAAGTTAAAAAGTTCACTAAAGTGGCGAAAGAAGCCAACATCAAGGCCGATTGATCGACATGAACAAGGGACTCGTTGCGGCGTTGATGTTGTGTGCCGCGCACGCGTACGCACAAGCCGACTATCCGGCCAAGTCGATACGCTTGGTCATCGGCACGCCGGTCGGCGGCGGCAGCGAATTGATGGGCCGCTACGTGGGCCAGCCGTTGACGCAGGCGTGGGGGCAGCCGGTGGTGATCGACGCGCGTCCCGGCGCCAGCGGCAACATCGCTGCTGAGCATGTGGCGCGGTCAGCGCCGGACGGTTACACGCTGTATGTGCCGTACGGTACGCACACCACTAATCCTAGCTTGCAGGCGAAAGTGCCGTACGATCCGATCAAGGATTTCACGCCGATTACGCTGATTGCCAAGCAATACAACGCGCTGGTTATTCATCCGTCGATTCCGGCGAAGTCGGTGAAGGAATTGATCGCGCTGGCGCGCAACGCACCGCGCAAACTAAGTTACGCTTCATCGGGTACCGGCGCTGCGGGGCATTTGGGTATGGAGCAGTTGAAACAGCTTGCCGTTGTGGACATGGTGCACGTGCCTTATAAAGGCTCCGCGCCGTCACGTATTGATTTGCTGGGCGGACATATCGATCTCATGTTCGACGTGCTGCGCACCGCGCTGCCATTCAGGGAATCAGGCCGCGTGCGCATGCTGGCAGTGGCGGCGCTCGCGCGCCAGTCGATTGCCGCTGATGTGCCCACCATGGATGAAAGCGGCTATAAAGGGCTCGAAGTACTGACCTGGCACGCACTGCTGGCGCCGGCGGGATTCAACAAAGTGCTGGCTGATAAAATGCAGGGTGAAATCCGCCGCGCGTTGCTCGCGCCTGCGCTGAAAGAAAAGCTCGCGCGTGACGGCGTGGATGCCCTGGCCAGCACGCCGGCCGAACTCGATGCGTTCATGCGTGTTGACATCGACAAGTGGCGCAAGGTGATACGGGTCGCAAAAATTCGTAACGAATAAATCAACAGGAGAACACCTCGTGAGTATTCCCAGATTGAACGGCATCATCAAAGCGCTCGAAGCCGGCAACAACACCTTTGTGTGTTTCCAGCCCGCCGACACCGGCGCCGCGCAAGCCGTCGCCACCGAAAAATACGACGGCGTGGTGTTCGAAATGGAACACGGCGCGTACGACATCAAGGCGCTGCGCGATTGTCTGCAATACATGTTGAATCGCCAGCAGATCGCGGCCTCGGGCAGCGTCGCACCGGCGGTGACGCCGATGGTACGCATACCGCCCAACGGCGCGGAGATGAATCAGTGGATCGCCAAGCAAGTGCTCGATCAGGGCGTCTACGGCATTGTGTGGCCGCATATCAGTACCGTCGAGGAAGCGCGCAACGCGGTGGCGTCGTGCCGCTACGCGCGACCGAGCGGTGCGCCGCGCTACGAGCCGGCGGGCCAGCGTGGCGATGCGCCCGCCAACGCTGCGCGTTTTTGGGGTATTTCGCAGCAGGAGTACTACGACCGTGCCGATGTGTGGCCGCTGGATCCCAACGGCGAAATTCTCGTCGCCATCATGTGCGAAGACGTGGTGGGTTTAAAAAACCTGCCGACGATTTTGAAAAAAGTGCCAGGCATCGGTGCGGTGATTATCGGCGAAGGCGATTTGTCACAGAACCTCGGCTTTCCGCGTCAATACAAACATCCGACCGTAGCGGGTGCGATTAACGAGATACTGTCGATTTGCAAAGCGCATAATGTCGCGTGTGGACACCCGCACGTGGAAGCGGATAATGTCGATGAAGTGGTCGCTCAAGGCTTCAAGTGGCTGATGCCGCGGCCCGTGCGCTCGAATGCGGTGCTGGATAAGGCGCTCAAGTTATCGGGACGGTAAGTATTTGATTTTATTGAATATTTTAATATGACCGAAAAGCCCACGACACTCACGGCACACCTGCACGAGTTCATCGAAGACACGCTCACGCGCTGCACGCGTTGCGGCAAATGTTTTGAAGCGTGTCCGATGACGCGTTATGCCGATGGCCTTGCCGCAGCCGAGCCGAAGGCGGTGGTGGCGGGCGTGCTCGATTGGTTAAAGCAAACACAAGGCAATGACGATAGCGTGAAGTGGCTCAAAGTATGCACGCAATCATCGCGCTGTATCGAGGCGTGCCCCGAAGGCATCAACGCGATGAAAATGGTGCGCGTGGCGCAAATGAGCGCGATGGGGTCGCTGGGCGCGCCGGCGGTGTTGAAAGGGCGTGAAGAGAAAGATTTTTTCCGCAAGATCAACGCGTTTTCGTCGACGCAAATGTCGGCTGATGAAATCGAGCGGTGGCAGCGATGAATGGCAAAGTAACCTTCTGGTACGGCTGTAACGTGGTGCGCCACGGCGACATTATCCACAGCGCAATCGCGTTGCTGGAAGCCGTGGGCATCGAGGTCACGCCCGCAGGTGGTGCAGGCTACTGCTGCGGTACCGCGAAAGATGCGAACCTGCGCGCGGCTGAAGGCATGGGCAGCCGTACCGTCGAAAAATTCAACGCGCACGGCACCGGGCAGGTGGTGTCGTGGTGCCCCTCGTGTTATCGCCACATGAATGCGTTCATGGGTGAATACACCACACCGCAGTTTGCGCTGTCGCACTTTACGCAAATCCTGCATCAGCGCCGTGACGTGCTGGCGACCAAACTCGTGCATCGCGTCGAACGCAAAGTCATGTTGCATAAACACTTCGGCTTTCACGAAGTCGATGTCAATCCGCTGGTGGAAGATTTGCTGCGCTTGATTCCCGGCGTGGAACTGGTGGCGGGCGGCACGCCGTCGCCCGGCCACATGTGTTCGGCATTGTCGCGCGTGCCGGCGTCGCTGACCGACGTGACGCGCGGCGTGTGTGAGGAAGCGGTCAACGCGCAGGCGGACACCGTGGCAACGGTGTTCCACTCGTGCCAGCGGCTGCTGTGCGCACTCGAAGGCAGCGAGCCGTTCAAGGTGGTCAACTACGTCAATCTTTTGACCGAATCGATGGGGTTGGCGTGGCAAGACGACTACAAAGACTGGAAGCTCGCCGGTTCCGAAGCGGCAGTGATCTCTAAAGTCGGCAGCGAACGCATTGCAGCCATGGGCGACAAGCTTTTTCGCGAATCGGTACTACCGGAGTTGCTGCGCCCGCCTTCGAAGTAGCGGCTGTGCGGCAGCGAGTATTGCGGGTGCTGCGCTATAATCGAGCCTCACTCGAGGTGCAATTTCCATGGACGACCAACTGCGCAAAGCGGCGCTCGATTATCACCGCTTCCCCACACCGGGCAAGATTTCGGTTACGCCGACCAAGAACCTGATTAACCAGCGCGATCTCGCATTGGCGTATACGCCGGGCGTGGCGGCGGTGTGCGAGGCCATCGTGGCCGATCCGGCCGAAGCGCGCAATCTCACCGCGCGCGGCAATCTGGTGGGCGTGATTACCAACGGCACGGCGGTGCTGGGCTTGGGGCCAATCGGGCCGCTGGCCGCCAAGCCGGTGATGGAAGGCAAGGCGGTACTGTTCAAAAAATTCGCCGGCATCGATGTGTTCGACCTCGAAATCAACGAGCGTGATCCACACAAACTGGTGGAAATTATCGCGGCACTCGAGCCCACCTTCGGCGGCATTAATCTCGAAGACATCAAGGCGCCCGAATGTTTTATCGTCGAACGGAGCTTGCGTTCGCGCATGAAGATTCCGGTATTCCACGATGATCAGCATGGCACGGCGATTACCGTCGGCGCCGCGGTCTATAACGGTCTCAAGGTGGTGGGCAAAGATATCGGTACGGTGAAGCTGGTGGTGTCGGGTGCAGGTGCGGCGGCGCTGGCCTGTCTGGGTTTGCTGGTGAAGTTGGGCATCCGCAAAGAGAACATTATCGTCACCGACATCAAAGGCGTGGTCTACAAGGGCCGCACGGAGGAGATGGACGCGGACAAAGAGGTCTACGCCGTCGAAACCAACGCGCGCACACTCGGCGAAGTGATCGAAGGTGCGGATGTGTTTCTCGGCGTGTCGGCGGGCGGCGTGTTGAAGCCGGAGATGGTGAAAAGAATGGCGCCGCGGCCCTTGATATTGGCGCTCGCCAACCCGGAACCGGAAATTCTGCCGCATCTCGCACGCGAGGCGCGGCCTGATGCGGTGATTGCCACGGGCCGCTCGGATTATCCGAATCAGGTCAACAACGTGCTGTGTTTTCCGTTTGTGTTTCGCGGCGCGCTCGATGCCGGCGCCACCACGATTAATAGCGAGATGGAACTCGCAGCCGTGCACGCGATCGCTGAACTGGCGCAGGCCGAGCAATCCGACGTGGTCACCGCGGCGTATGGCGAGCAGCAGCAACCCTTCGGCCCGGACTACATCATTCCGCGTCCGTTTGATCCGCGGCTGATTGCGCAGATCGCGCCGGCCGTGGCCAAGGCGGCGATGGATAGCGGCGTGGCGACGCGGCCGATTGCTGATTTTGATGCCTACCGTGATCGTCTGAACCAATGGGTGTATCAGTCCGGCCAGATCATGCGGCCGGTGTTTGCCGCGGCGAAAAAGTCGCCCAAGCGCGTGGTCTACGCAGAGGGCGAGGAAGAACGCTTCCTGCGCGCGGCGCAATTGGCGGTGGACGAAGGTATTGCGCGGCCGCTGCTGATCGGGCGCCCGGAAGTCATCGAAGCGCGTATCGAGCGGCTGGGGCTGCGCTTGCAGCGCGACAAAAATTTTGATTTGGTCGACCCGGGCAATGATCCACGCTATCGCGAATACTGGAGCGAGTATTACCGGCTCACCGAACGCAAAGGCGTTTCGGCGGAATTGGCCAAGCTTGACATGCGCCGATTGCCCACATTGATCGGCGCCATGCTAGTACACATGGGCGCGGCGGATGCCATGCTGTGCGGTATCCTCGGCCAGTATGGCCGCCATCTACGCCACCTCGACCGCATTATCGGCAAGCGTAGTGGTGTGAATCATTATTCGGCAATGAATGCGCTGCTGTTGCCCAAGGGCACTGTTTTCATTTGCGATACCTACGTCACTTTTGATCCCAGCGCCGAGCAGATCGCAGAATCCGCGATACTTGCTGCCGAGGAAATCAGCCGTTTCGGCATTACGCCCAAGGCGGCCCTGCTGTCGCATTCAAGCTTTGGCGGTGGCGACACGGCCACCGCGCAGAAAATGCGCGATGCGCTGGTGCTGATACGCGAGCGCGCGCCGGGACTCGAAGTCGATGGCGAAATGCAGGGCGATATGGCGTTGTCCGAAGAAATCCGCCGCCGTGCATTGCCGTCCAACCGGCTCAAGGGCCAGGCGAATTTGCTGGTGATGCCCAATCTCGATGCAGCAAATATTTCATTCAATTTGCTCAAGGCGGCGTCAGGCGACGGCATCACCATCGGCCCCATTCTGCTTGGCGCAGCCAAACCGGTGCATATCATCACGCCGTCATCGACGGTGCGCCGCATCGTCAACATGACCGCGTTGATTGTGGTGGACGCGGGGGCGCAGCGCGGGGAACAGAAGAATTTGTTGTAAAAAACCTGTGCTTTGAAATTTTTTATTTGAGAATAATTATGAGCAAAAACACCCGCATCGAACACGACACCATGGGCGACATCGACGTCGCCAACGACAAACTGTGGGGCGCGCAAACCGAACGCAGCCTGCATCATTTTCATTTTCCCGGCGAGACCATGCCGCACGCGGTGGTGATGGCGCAGGTGCTGGTGAAAAAAGCCGCGGCGCTGACCAATATG
>JAYUAH010000571.1:0-8619 GCA_043741415.1 Betaproteobacteria bacterium | reverse complement strand
GTGCGAAAGGTGTCGAGTGCGCTAGGGCTATAATGCCTGCACGATGATCGATGAGGGCTTTGGACTACGTTTCGGTTTGACCCGTTGAAGGCGCCTTCAGCAGTCTTGAATTGAGATCCAAATGTAGATGTGTTTATATATGTAACTATTTATTTTTAAAGGAAATTTTGTGTTATCACCTGTGGAAATTCGCACCATTGATCCCGCCCTGAGTTTTGCCACCGCGTACGACACGCTGCTGGCGCCTTACGCATTGAATGACAGCAAACTCTCCACGGTGTTCGGTCAGATCATGCAGCATCAAGTCGATTACGCCGATTTGTATTTTCAGTACAGCCGCAGCGAATCGTGGAGTCTGGAAGAAGGCATCGTTAAATCCGGCAGCTTCAGCATTGATCAGGGTTTGGGCGTGCGCGCGGTGAGCGGCGAAAAAACTGCGTTTGCCTATTCGGATGACATCAGCTTTGATGCGCTCGCGGCGGCGGCGCAGGCTACGCGCGCCATCGGGCGCCAAGGTAGTCCTGGCGGCTCCAGTTCAGCGCAGGTGGCGCATCGCAACAGCGGACGCAATTTGTATTTGCCGCACGATCCGCTGGCGAGTCTGGACGATCCGAAAAAAGTTGAACTGCTGGAGCGTCTCGAGCGCTATGCGCGCAGTCTTGATCCGCGCGTGACCCAAGTGATGGCGGGCCTTGCCGGCGAGTACGAAGTGATCATGGTGGCGCGCAGCGACGGCGCGCAGGCGGCTGATGTGCGCCCGCTGGTGCGCGTGTCGCTGCAAGTGATCGTCGAACAAAACGGCCGCCGCGAGCAGGGCAGCGCGGGTGGCGGCGGGCGTTTTGATTACGCCTATTTCACTGACGAAATCCTCCACGACTACGCACAAAAAGCGGTTGATCAGGCGTTGGTGAATCTGCATGCGCAAGCCGCGCCCGCGGGCACTATGACGGTGGTGCTCGGCCCAGGCTGGCCCGGCATATTGCTGCACGAAGCGATTGGTCACGGGCTCGAAGGCGATTTCAACCGCAAGGGTACCTCGGCGTTCAGTGGCCGCATCGGTGAACGCGTGGCGTCACCCGGTGTGACCGTGGTGGACGACGGCACGCTCGAGCGCCGCCGAGGCTCGCTCAACATCGACGACGAAGGTAACCCGACGCAGCGCAACGTGCTGATTGAAGACGGCGTGCTCAAAGGCTATTTGCAGGACAGCCTCAACGCGCGGCTGATGAAAGTGGCGCCCACTGGCAACGGACGGCGTGAATCATTTGCGCATATCCCCATGCCGCGCATGACCAACACCTATATGCTCAACGGCGACAAAGATCCGCAAGAGATTATCGCGTCGGTAAAAAATGGTTTGTACGCGGTGAATTTCGGCGGCGGACAAGTCGATATCACCAGCGGCAAATTTGTGTTTTCGGCCTCGGAAGCGTATCTGATCGAAAACGGCAAAGTGACCGCGCCGGTCAAAGGCGCAACCTTGATCGGCAATGGCCCCGACGCACTGACGCGTGTGGCGCTGATCGGCAACGATATGGCGCTGGATTCCGGTGTGGGCACCTGCGGCAAAGAAGGCCAGAGCGTGCCGGTGGGTGTTGGACAACCCACGTTGCGTATCGACGGACTCACCGTAGGCGGCACCGTACAGTAGTCATTTTTCACGGCGTTATCCGCTATAATCTGTTGTTTCCAAAGTGTATTGAGGTAGCTATGCCGCATCGAACCGATGATTTGCGCATCCTTGAAATAAAAGAACTCGTGGTCCCGGCCAAGGTGCTGAGCGAGTTCCCCATTACCGATGCCGCCGCCAAAACCGTGGCCGAGACGCGTCACGCCATCCATCGCATTATTCACGGCGCGGATGACCGGCTGCTGGTGATCATCGGCCCGTGCTCCATACACGACGTGAAGGCCGCTAAAGAATACGCTGTCAAGCTCAAAGACTACGCCGGCAAAACGAATGCTGAATTGCTGGTGGTGATGCGCGTTTATTTTGAAAAGCCGCGCACCACCGTGGGTTGGAAAGGGTTGATCAACGATCCCAAGCTAGACGGCAGCTTCAATATTAACGAAGGCCTGCATGTGGCGCGCCAGTTGCTGCTTGAATTGAATGCCGCGGGCATGCCGGTGGGCTGTGAGTTTCTGGACATGATCACGCCGCAATACATTGCCGATCTCGTGGCGTGGGGCGCCATCGGCGCGCGCACCACCGAATCGCAAATACACCGCGAGCTGGCCTCCGGGTTGTCGTGCCCGGTGGGTTTCAAAAACGGTACCGACGGCAATATCAAAATCGCCATCGACGCCATACGCGCGGCGCAAGCGCCGCATCATTTTTTATCGGTGACCAAAGAAGGCCGTTCGGCGATTGTCACGACCTCCGGCAACGAGGATTGCCACCTCATTCTGCGCGGCGGCAAAGCACCCAACTACGATGCGGCGAACGTCGATGCCGCCGGCAAGAATCTCGCAGAGGCCGGCATACCCGCGCGCATCATGATCGACTTCAGTCATGGCAACAGCAGCAAAATGCCGGAGAAACAGATCGACGTGGGAGTGGATGTCGCAAACCAGATCAAGGCGGGCGACCGGCGTATTTTCGGCGTCATGGCGGAAAGCCACCTCAAGGCCGGGCGCCAGGACCTCGTTGCCGGAAAACCGCTCGCCTACGGCGTGAGCATCACCGACGGTTGTATCAGTTGGGATGAAACCCGCGCCATGCTCGATGGGTTGGCGGCAGGGGTGCATGAACGACGTCTTAAAGCCGCGATCACCGACTGATCATCGCGCGATGGCGTGCGCGCCTGCGAGTCAGATAGTAAAGCAGGCCGCGCGCACGCTGTTTCTGCTTGGTAGTCTGCAGGGTGCCGTTGGCGCATCGGCCGTGGACTTACGCGATGACCGCGGTACCACGGTGCATTTGGCGGCGCCCGCCACGCGCATTATCGCGATGGCGCCGCATCTGACCGAGATTGCGTTTGCCGCCGGTGCAGGCGATAAACTGATCGCCGTCAGCGCCTACAGCGACTATCCGCCGGAAGCCCTGCGCCTGCCGCGCGTGGGCGATGGCGCGCGCGTGGATATCGAACGCATGCTCACGCTAAAGCCCGATCTGGTGCTGGCGTGGAAAAGCGGCAATCAGGCGGGCGACATCGCAAAGCTGGAGCGGCTCGGCATCCCCGTTTGGGTGAGTGAAGCGTCGCGCCTTGGCGATATTCCGCGACTGCTGCGCGGCGTGGCCGCGCTTGCGGGTACGTCTGCCGCCGGTGAGCGTGCAGCGGAAGAATTCGAGCGCGAGTTAAGCCGCTTGAGAAATCGCGACCGCGCAGTGTCGCCGCGGCAACAGCCCCTGCCCGTGTTCTACGAAATCTGGCATCAACCGCTGCTCACGGTGAACGGCGCGCATATGATCAATGAGGCGATTACACTCTGCGGTGGACGAAACGTGTTTGCGCAGGCGGCTGTGCTGACGCCCTCGGTGGCGCTCGAAGCGGTGCTCGCGGCGCGACCGCAACTCATTTTGGGCGGCGGTTCCGATGATGGCGAGGCAGATTTCCTTGCACGCTGGCGGCGCATGCCCGTGGCGGCCTTGCGTGCCATTCCGGCACATTATGTCGCGCCGGACGGTATTCAACGCCCGTCGCCGCGCATCATCGATGGTATACGCGTGATTTGCAGGCATGTGGACGAGGCGCGAAGCGCGACTCAGACGTTGATCCCGTAAGTTTCGCGTAAGCCAGCGTAGCCACACTAATTCACGTATAGTTGTGCAGGTTGATGCAGCGGTGTCGGGTATTCTTGAACATGTTCGAATAGTGTTTGGCTCTGGCGCGCGGCGATTTACTCAAAAACACTTATTCAGGAGACTTACATGGCACAACAGCAGCCCAATACACCAACAAGCGCGGAGCCCGTACCCCTCACAGGCAGACGTTTTGTCGACATGAGCGGTTCCGAGAAACTCACGTTTATTGTTAAAGCCATCGTCATGATTTGCACCGGCGGATTTGCGTTTCCCAACGTGTTCGTCGAGTAATTCGCCTAGTCGTGGCGACTCGGTGTCCGCTACGGTTTTAGTCGCGCAGTAAAAAGGCCTCGATGATCGCGGCCAGCTTCTGTGGCTGGTCGTGATGCATCATGTGACCGCTGTCGTCGAGCAGCGCTTCCGTGAAGTTGCGAAACGCCTGCTTACGCTCTAGCAGTTGCGCCGGGCTGTCTTTGCGCCAATTGCGCGGATCCACTTCGTTGGTCACCACCCACAGCGTGGGGCAGGTGATACGCTGCCAGCACGCGATCAATTCTTCCACCCGGTTCATCACCGGATTGACGATTTTGTGCCGCGGATCAAAGCGCAGGATGATCTCACCGCTGTCGGCCTGCTGCGCCCAGTGTTGTGCGAGAAAGCGTGCTTTCTCGGCCGTCAGCCGCGGATTATTCTTGTGCAGCCGTGCCGCCACGGCGTCGAACGACGCATACGGCTTTAACGTCGGCGGCGCTTTCAGTTCGTTGAGCCAGCGCTCATAGCGCGCCGGCGCCATTTCCGGCTTGCCGCGGCCCGCGCCAAAACCTTCCAGCGAGATTAATTTTTCTATGCGTGCCGGGCGCATGCCGCTGTAGGTGCAGGCAATATTGCCACCCATGCTGTGGCCCACAAGTTTCACCGGTGTGCCGGGTGCATAAATATCCAATAGTGCATCGAGATCCGCGTAATAGTCCTGAAACCAGTAGCCTTCGCGCGTCCACTCGCTCAAGCCGAAGCCGCGCCAGTCGGGCGCGATCACCAGCCAGTCGTGCTTCAATTCGTCCACCAGAAACTGGAAAGATGCAGACACATCCATCCAGCCGTGCAATAAAAAGAGTTGTGGGTTGGCAGCATCGCCCCACAGACGCACGTGATGGCGTATGCCGCGGATACTATGAAACTCAGAACGGCTGGGTTGCATGCGTATGTATTAACCGGATGAGCATGGATGGAGCAATGATTATGCGGTAAAAGGCGGTGCATGTCAGGCATCGCACGCACCACAATCACTACAAGCGCAGCATCGACGGATGGCAGCGGCAGCGGTAACATGCCCGCTCTTTCATTGACGCCAGAGTCCGCGATACTATGAAATCTTTGCCCGCTTTAGTGGTTGCGTTGTGGTGCCTGGCGCTGATACAGGATGTCACGGCGCAAACCCGCATCACACGCCCCATCCGGCTGATCGTGCCCTATGTGCCCGGCGGCGGTACGGATGCGCTGTCGCGCTTTGTGGCACCGTCGATCAGCGATGAATTCGGCCAGCCAGTGGTGATCGATAATCGCGCCGGCGGCAGCAGCACCATCGGCACCGGCATCGTGGCGCGTGCCACGCCGGACGGTCATACCATTGGCATGATTGATGCCGCGTTTCTGATCAATCCCAGCTTGTTTCCCAAAATGCCCTACGACGCGCTGAAAGATTTTGCGCCGCTGGCGTTTGTCGCCACCGCACCGCTGGTGCTGATGGTGCATGTGAGCGTGCCGGCGAAATCGGTGAAAGAGTTGATTGCACTGGCGAAAAGCCAGCCGGGTAAATTCAATTTTGGTTCGGCGGGCAACGGCTCCGCGGTGCATCTGGCTGGTGAGCAACTGCGTGCAGCAGGCGGCATCGACTTGCTGCACATCCCTTACAAGGGTACCGGGCAATCAATTTCCGATCTGGTGGGCGGACAACTCAATATGATTTTTTCCACGCAGTCGGTGGCAAAGCCGCTGCACACGGCGAGCCGTGTGCGTGCGCTGGCCATCACCAGCCCGAAGCGCACACACGTGATGCCCGATCTGCCGACGTTTATCGAAGCCGGTTTGCCGTCGGTGGATTCCGCCACCATCAACGGATTGCTCGCGCCAGCAGGCACGCCCAAAGATTTTTTGCAGCGTGCCAATGCCGCCGTGCAGCGCGCCCTCAAGTCGCGCGAATTGCAGGATCGCCTGGCTGAACTGGGCTTTGAGATTGCCGGCGGCTCGCCGGAAGATTTCGCGCAGTGGATACGCGGCGAAATTCCGAAATGGGCCAAGGTGGTGAAGGCGGCGAATGTGCGCATCGAAGGCGGACCTTGAGTCGTCGATTGGAAAAAGCATGACCATCAAATCCATAGAAACCATCCCCGTCAGCCTGCCGTTTGACGTGTGGGGGCCGAAGTCCGCCTTTGCCGGGCGACCACGCAGCATGGACATATTGCTGGTGTGCGTGGAAACCGCCGACGGCATCGTCGGCTGGGGCGAGGCCTTCGGCTACGCCATCTGGCCGGCTACGCGCGTGGCGATAGATCACTTGATTGCGCCGCTGGCGATGGGCGGCGATGAGCGCGATATTGCGGCGCTCACCCTCGACATCCAGAAAAAACTGCATCTGGTCGGGCGCACCGGCCCCGCCGTGTTTGGACTGTCAGGACTCGACATCGCACTGTGGGACATCGCCGGCAAGCGCGCCGGAAAACCGCTGTATGAATTACTCGGCGGCGCACGCAAGCTGCAACTGCCGGCCTACGCCAGCCTGGTGCGCTATGGCGACACCCAACTGGTGATCGAAAACGCCCAGCGCGCTCAGGCGCGCGGCTTCGCTGCGATCAAGCTGCATGAAATCGGCATCGAGCACGTGCGCGCCGCGCGCGAGGCCGTCGGCCCGGCGGTGAAAATCATGATGGACACCAACTGCCCATGGACAGTGGATGAAGCGCTCGCCATTGCCGACGGCGTGCGTCGATACGATCTGCATTGGCTCGAGGAGCCGGTGTGGCCGCCGGAAGATTTCGCGGGGCTGGCTGAAGTGCGCCGCCGCAGTGGCATTCCGATTTCGGCGGGCGAGAACGTGATGAGTCTCAAAAATTTCGAGCAACTGTTCGATGCCGGCGCGGTGGACGTGGCGCAACCCAGTGTCACCAAAATTGGTGGCGTCAGCGAGATGATGCGCGTTGCGCAACTCGCGCGCAGCCGCGGCGTGCGGCTGGTGCCGCATTCACCGTACTTCGGGCCCGGCCTGCTGGCGACCTTGCACATCGCCGCGACCTTCGAACACGATACGATGATCGAGGTGAGTTTTGTCGAACTCGGCGCAAGCCCGTTGGGTGATGCGGTGGCGGTGAGCCACGGCATGATTGCGGTGCCGCAGGGACCGGGGCTGGGGCGCGATCCTGATCTGCACGTGGTGGCGAAATATCGCGTGTGAGGTGTCCGTCGACAATTATGTAAGTATTTGTTTTTATTGAATTTTCTAAATTTATAGGCTGATGGTAGCAGCGCTTGCCAGCGAACACGATGCGCCGCATTTGATCCCAATGAAAAAACAAAATATCGTCCTGCTCAGCGTCTCCGCCGGCGCCGGTCATGTGCGTGCGGCGGAAGCTCTGCGTGTCACTGCGCAAGAAAATTTCCCCGCTGTAGTGGCCATTCATATCGACCTGATGTCGCTGGTGCCCGGCGGCTTCAAAAAGATTTATGCCGATTCCTATATAAAAGTTGTCGAACGCATGCCCGCGCTGTGGGGCTATTTGTATGATTTGACCGACAAGCCGCGCGGCGATTCTGCCTTGAGCCGTTTGCGCCGCGCGGTTGAACGCTTGAATACGCGCAAGCTGAAAGCGCAACTCGCCCGGCTCACACCCGATGTGGTGATCTGTACCCATTTTTTGCCGGCTGAATTGCTCGCGCGCATGAAGCGCAAACATGAAATCGACACCAAAGTGTGGGTGCAAATCACCGACTTCGACGTCCATGCCATGTGGGTGCAGGACAACATCGACGGCTACTGTGTAGCCAGCGACGAAGTGGCGGCACGTCTGGCCGACAAGGGCGTGCCGCGCGAAACGATACATGTCACCGGCATTCCCATCATGCCGGTGTTTGGCGAGCGCTATTCGCGCCGGCAATGCGCGGCGGACATCGGTATCGCCCCCGACAAAACAACACTGCTCATGATGTCCGGCGGCGTGGGGTTGGCCGGCATGGAAAAACTCGCCGAGCGCCTGCTGCGTTTGCCCGGCGATTTTCAAATCGTAGCCCTCGCGGGTCGCAATGCCGAATTGCTGGAATCTTTGCAGCGCATCGCCGCGCGCCATCGCGGACGCCTGACGCCGATGGGTTACACCACCACCATCGAGCGGCTGATGGCCGCAAGCGATCTGGCGATCACCAAACCGGGCGGCCTCACCGCGTCGGAATGCCTGGCCGTGGGTCTGCCGATGATCGTCGTGTCGCCGATTCCGGGGCAGGAAGAACGCAATGCCGACTTTTTACTGGAAAGCGGCGCCGCAATGAAAGCCTACGACGAAGCCGGCCTCGCGTATCGCGTGCAATTGCTGATGAGTCATCCGCAGCGTATTGCACGAATGCGCGAGTGTGGTTTGGCTGTCGGCAAGCCCAACGCAGCACGCAGCGTGCTCGACACCATACTCAATTGAAGGCCATGCAAAACTCGCGACTCCATTTCGTGCTGTTGTTGTTGTGGATCAGCCTGCTCGGCTTGTTTTTCGCGATGGTGGAAATCCAGATCGAAGGCGGCGCCGGCTGGGCCGCGGGGTTGCCGACGTGGCGCGTCGAAAACCATTGGCTGCTGGATATTTTTTGGGGCGGCCGGCCGCTGACCGGCTATCACG
>JAYUAH010000570.1:0-8626 GCA_043741415.1 Betaproteobacteria bacterium | reverse complement strand
TGGTGGTGCTGGCCACCAGCTATAGCGGCATCGTGCGCTGGGCTGTGTAGAAAAATCCGCTAACCCCTATGTTACTGGACCGGTATCGCGATCTGTTTCGCGTGCCCGCAATACGCGCCACCATGCTCGCGTCGATTCCGGGACGCCTGCCGATCGGCATCGCCGGTTTCGCGATTTTGCTGCTGGTGCAAAACAAATCCGGTTCCTTCGCCATCGCCGGTGTGGCGAGCGCGCTCTACGTGCTGGGCCTGGCGACCATAGCGCCGTGGGTGGGACGCATGATCGATCGCGCAGGGCCGCGCCCGGTGCTGCGCGTGTGCGCCATGATTTATCCCGCGATGCTCGCTGCATTGGTGGCATTGGTACATTACCAAGCGCATCCGCTGGCGATTGCCGTGTGCGCCTACATCGCCGGCGCGGCGCTGCCGCCGGTAACCATTTGCATGCGCACGCTGTATCCGCGCGTGCTCACCGACTCGGCTTTGCTGCAAACCGCGTACTCGGTGGATTCCGTAATCGTCGAATCGGTGTTCGTCATCGGCCCAGCACTGGTGGCGATGTTTCTGGCGGTGGGGATTCCCACCGGCGCGGTGTTGTTGGCAGCAGTGGCTGCCGGCGCCGGCGCACTGTGGTTCATGCGCACGCCGGTGATCCGCGATTGGGAAATTCGTCCGCGCGGCACCCACGCGCGCTGGGCCATTTTCGCCGAGCCGGGATTGCTGGTGTTGTTCGCGGCGACCGTGTTTTACTCAGTGGCATTTGGCTTGTACGAAGTGGGCGTTACCGCGTACGCCACGCAACGCGGCACCCCCGCGGTGGCCGGTCTCGCGCTGGCGCTCGCCAGTGTGGGCAGTGCACTGGGCGCGTTTGCCTACGGCGCGTGGCACTTGCAGGCGCCGCTGCGCAAACAGTTTCTGATCGCGCTGGGGTTGATGGCGGCGGGCTCGCTGATCGTAGCGCCGGTGCACAACGTTTATCTTTACCTGCTGGTAAATATCCTCGCCGGCGCGCCGATGGCGAGTGTGATCGCTACGCAATCGTTGCTGTTGTCACGACTCGCGCCCCAGGGCATGCTGGCCGAAAGTTTTACCTGGGGCGGCACCTGTTTGCTCGGCGGCATCAGCGGCGGCATTGCACTGGGCGGCGTGCTCGCCGAGGCGATGGCACCGGCGTGGGTCCTGGTGTGCGCCGCGGGCGCTACCGGCACCGCGGCGCTGATTGCGTGGTTGATTCCTGAATCAGAAAAGTTGCACGCGGTGGGTGAACATAGCGTGTAATACCAATTCCATTTCATCATATCAATAATTATTCGTCGTTTTCCCAATGAAAATTGTCAGCCAATTAATGAGCTATTGAAATAGAAATGGAATAATGTGCCAAAATTTAAAGGGCCAGCGCACACGCCGGCAAACGGGGAGCGCATAAAATGTTTCGCACGACCATAACTATAGCGATAGCCGCATTAATTTCCACAATGGGGATTTCCGCTGCATTTGCGCAAGCCGGCTATCCCAACAAGCCCATGCGTTGGATCATTCCTTATGCGCCCGGCGGCGGCACGGATGTCATCGCGCGGCCCATCGCACTCAAGCTCGGTGAAACGCTGGGCCAACCGGTGGTGTATGAGAACCGCGGCGGGGGCGGCGGCTTGATCGCCGGTGAGTTTGTGGCCAAGTCGCCGCCCGACGGCTACACCCTGCTGGTCGGCTCCGGCAACACGCATACGTTTCCGACGTTGCTGTTTGACAAGGTGGGCTACGACCCGGTCAAAGACTACGCGCCGATCAGCAATTTTGTGAACGTGCCCAACGTGCTGGTGGCACACCCGTCATTTCCGCCAAAAACCATCAAGGAACTGGTGGCCTACGGCAAGACCAATCCCGGCAAAATCAGTTGGGCCTCATCGGGCAACGGCGCCGGCGGCCACCTGGCGTTGGTGTTGTTTGCGCAGCAGGCGGGCATCAAGGTGGTACACGTGCCGTTCAAAGGCGCGGGCCCCGCCGTGGTGGCGATGCTGAGCGCCGAAACAGATTTGCTGTTTGCCAACACCGGCGTGTTCTTGGGCCATATCCGCGCCGGCAAACTGCGGCCGCTCGCTGTCGCAGAGATGACGCGATTGCCACTGTTCCCGGAGGTGCCCACACTGCATGAATCCGGATTTCCACGCTTTGAATCCAGCACCTATTACGGGCTGCTGGCGCCGGCGGGTACGCCCAGACCAATAATCAACAAGCTGCATGCTGATCTGGTGAAAATCATCAAGTCGCCTGAATCCGTCGAGCGCCTCGCCAGCGTCGGCGCCGTAATCGTGGCCAACACGCCCGAGCAGTTCGCCGCAGCGAACCGGCAGGATGTGGAGAAGTGGGCCAAGGTGGTGAAGGAACACGGCATCAAGCCGGATTGAACCTTCGCTGCCGAATTGTTGTTAAGTATTTGATTTTAAACAATATTTTATATTAGCCAATTCTTGGCCGGCAGAAATTTCTGGTACAGCTCGGCCTCGCGCGAACCTGGCTCGGGCTTCCAGTCATAGCGCCAGTTCACCAGCGGCGGTAGCGACATGAGTATCGATTCGGCACGTCCGCCGGATTGCAGGCCGAACAAGGTGCCGCGGTCGTAGACCAGATTGAATTCAACATAGCGGCCGCGGCGATAGGCCTGGAATGCGCGCTCGGAATCACCATACGGCAGCGTGCGGCGGCGCGCGGCAATCGGCACATAGGCTTTGAAAAAATGATCGCCGACGCTTTGCATCATAGCGAAGCAAGTGTCGAAATCAGGTGTGTGCACATCGTCGTAAAAAATGCCGCCGATGCCGCGGGGTTCATTGCGGTGCTTGATAAAAAAATAATCGTCGCACCATTTTTTGTATTGAGCGTGCAGGTCTTCACCAAACGGCGTGACTGCATCACGGCAGGTTTGATGAAAGTGATGCGCGTCTTCCTCAAAACCGTAGTACGGCGTGAGGTCCATGCCGCCGCCGAACCACCACACCGCCTCCGCACCCGGTTTCACCGCGCAGAACAAACGCACATTGAGATGCACCGTCGGCACCATGGGATTGCGCGGGTGCAGCACCAGCGACACGCCCATGGCCTCAAACGAACGCCCGGCGAGTTCCGGGCGCGTGGCCGAGGCCGACGGCGGCAGGCCGTGACCAAACACGTGGGAGAAGCCCACGCCCGCGCGCTCGAACAGTTGCCCGTCTTCAAGCATGCAGGTGATGCCGCCGCCGCCTTGCGGGCGCGTCCACACGTCACGCGTGAACGCTTGGCCGTCGAGCGCGCTTAGCGCATCGACGATGCGCTGTTGCAGGTTTTCAAGATAGGTTTTTACAAGTGAAGTATCCATGAGGTGCAAGGATACCTCACTGTAGTGCCGGCGTTACGGCTTGCGCTTCACGCCGGCGGTGCCAATAGTACCAATGGCGCGATGTCCGATATCACGCCGCAACTGCATGCCGTCGAAGCTGATTTTGTCGGCGATTTCGTAGGCGCGCTTTTGCGCGGTGCGCACGCTGTGGCCGAGCGCGGTGACGCACAGCACACGGCCGCCGCTGGTGACGACATTCCCGTTATTCAATGCGGTGCCGGCGTGGAACACGTGGTAATCCTCGCCGGCCGCTTGCGCGTCCGGCAAGCCGTGTATCACCTCGTCCTTGCGCGCATGCTCCGGGTAGCCGCCGGCGGCCAGCACCACACCGAGCGCGACGCGTGAATCCCACTGCGCTTCGACTTTGTCGAGCGCGCCGTCGACGGCGTGCTCTATCAAGTCGACGAGGTCACCCTTCAGGCGCATCAAAATCGGCTGGGTTTCCGGGTCACCGAGGCGGCAGTTGAATTCCACCGTGTTGACCTTGCCGTCTTTGCTGATCATCAAACCCGCATACAGAAAGCCCGTGTACGGCATGCCATCTTTTTGCATGCCGTGGATGGTCGGCATGATGATTTCGCGCATGACTTTGGCATGAATCGCCGGCGTCACTATGGGCGCCGGGGAGTAGGCGCCCATGCCGCCGGTATTGGGGCCGACATCGCCATCGTTCAGGCGCTTGTGATCCTGGCTACTGGCGAGCGCCAGCGCATGCTGGCCGTCGGCGAGCACGATGAAGCTCGCTTCTTCGCCCTCGAGAAACGCTTCGATCACTATCTGCGCACCTGCCTCACTGTAGCTCACTGCCATCTTGTTGTCGGTGAGCATCATGTCGACCGCGGTGTGTGCTTCGGCGAGATTCATCGCGACGACGACACCTTTGCCCGCTGCCAAGCCATCGGCCTTGATCACAATGGGCGCACCCTGTTGATCGATATACGCATGCGCCTCTGCCGCATCGGTAAACGTGGCGTAAGCCGCCGTCGGAATCTTGTACCGCTGCATAAAACGCTTGGCGAAATCCTTGGAGCTTTCGAGTTGCGCGGCGCGCTGCGTGGGTCCGAAAATGCGCTGCCCCGCGGCGCGAAAGGCATCGACCACACCAGCCGCGAGCGGCGCTTCGGGGCCGACCACCGTTAGCGATACATCATTTTTTTGAACAAAATCAAGTAGTTGTGGAATTTCAGTCAGCGCGATGTTTTCAATGCCATCATCACCAGCGGTGCCGGCGTTGCCCGGCGCCACAAACACCATCGACACGCGTTCACTCTTGGCGAGCCGCCACGCCAGCGCGTGCTCGCGGCCACCGGAACCGATGACGAGAATTTTCATTGCGCTTAGTGCCGGAAGTGCCGCACGCCGGTGTAGACCATACTGACGCCGTGTTCATCCGCAGCTTTGATCACTTCGTCGTCGCGGATGCTGCCGCCGGGCTGAATGATCGCAATCGCGCCAGATTCGGCCACCATATCCACACCATCGCGAAACGGAAAAAACGCATCCGACGCCACCACCGAACCTCTGAGCGTGAGCCCCGCATTCGCCGCTTTGATCGACGCAATGCGCGCCGAATCAATACGGCTCATTTGCCCCGCGCCCACGCCCAGCGTCTGGCCATTGGCGCAGAACACGATGGCGTTGGATTTCACGTACTTGGCGACGCGCCACGCAAACAACAGATCGGCGATTTGCGCGGGCGTGGGTTGTTTTTTGGTGACGACTTTGAGTTCCGCTGCGGACATTTCTTTATTGTCCGCAATCTGCATCAACAAGCCGGAGCCGATGCGTTTAACATCCATCGCGTTGCGGCCCTGATCCCATGCATTGCTGGCGTGGCGCTTCACGCCGTCCAGCGAAATTTCCAGCACGCGTACGTTGGCTTTCGCGGCCAGCACCGGCAGCGCGTCGGCCGCATACGCGGGCGCGATCAGCACTTCGACAAACTGTTTGCTCACCGCTTGCGCCGCGGCAGCGTCCAGCGGCCGGTTGAAGGCGATGATGCCGCCGAAGGCCGAGGTAGGGTCGGTGGCGAAGGCTTTGGTATAAGCCTCCAGGCAATCGCCACCTACCGCTACGCCGCACGGGTTGGCGTGTTTGACGATCACGCACGCGGGCTCATCGAACGACTTCACGCATTCCCATGCCGCGTCGGCATCGGCGAGATTGTTGTACGAGAGTTCCTTCCCCTGCACCTGCTTGGCCAGCACCAGCGAAGCGGGCGCGGGATATATATCGCGATACAACGCCGCGCGCTGATGCGGATTTTCGCCGTAGCGCAAATCCTGCAATTTTACGAAGTGACCATTGGCCTGCGCCGGAAACTCGCTGCGCGTGCCGTCGGGTTGCAGCGACGATAAATAATCGCTGATCGAAGCGTCGTAAATGGAGATGCGGTTGAAGGCCGCCACCGACAACGCAAAGCGCGTGGCATCCGACAACATGCCGGATTGTTTGATTTCGTCGAGCACGGCTGCATATTGCGCGGGGTCGATCAGCACGCCCACACCGCGCCAATTCTTGGCCGCGGAGCGCACCATCGCCGGGCCGCCGATGTCGATGTTTTCAATCGCCTCTTCCAGCGTGCAGCCGGGCTTGGCGACGGTGGCGGCGAACGGATACAGATTGACCACCAACAAATCGATAGTGGGTATGCCCGCCGTTGCGATCGCGCGCAGATGCGCGGCATCTTCGCGCCGCGCCAGCAAACCACCGTGAATTTTGGGATGCAGCGTCTTGACGCGGCCATCGAGCATTTCTGGATACCCGGTGTAGTCGGCAACCTCGGTCACCTGCAAGCCCGCGTCCACGAGTGCTTTCGCCGTGCCGCCGGTCGACAGCAACGACACGCCCAACGCCGCCAAGCCGCGGGCAAATTCCACCAGCCCGGTTTTGTCGGAAACGCTGAGTAACGCTTGTTTAATAACCGTCATTGCGCAATGCCACGCCTAACCGTTCGCACCCACCCCGCACGCCATTAAAACTTGATCCCATGCGCCTTCATTTTCTTGCGCAGCGTATTGCGATTGAGCCCCAGCACTTGCGCAGCATGGGTTTGATTGCCGCGCACACGCGTCAACACCGATTCCAGCAACGGTTTTTCGACACAGTTGATCACCATCTCGTAAACACCACTGGCTTTTTCGCCGTCCAGATCCTTAAAGTAACCTTCGATGGCCTTGCGTACCGTGCGCGCCATGTCGCCATCATTCCCATCGGTGATGCGGTTCATTCGATTCATCATGCCACGAGTTCCTCACTGTAGATCAGGTGTCGGCTGCGATCCGCGAGTTCATTTAAGAACGCGTCCACCGCCGCTAATTGTTCTTGGCAGGTTTCGAGCTGATTCATGGCGTGGCGAAACGCGGCCGAACCGGCAAGCCCCTTGCTGTACCACGAGATGTGCTTGCGAGCGACGCGCACGCCGCGCTGCTCGCCGTAAAAACCGTACAGGTCCTGCACATGCGCCACCAACACCTGGTGGATCTCACGCACTTCCGGCGGCGGCAAATACTCACCGGTGGCCAGATAATGATTGATTTCGCGGAACATCCACGGCCGCCCCTGCGCCGCGCGGCCGATCATCACCGCATCAGCTTTGGTGTATTCGAGCACATACTTCACCTGCTCGGGCGTGCTGATGTCGCCGTTGGCGATGACCGGTATGCCGATCGCAGATTTCACTTCGGCGATGGTGTCGTATTCGGCTTCGCCGGCGAAACCACAGGCGCGCGTGCGACCGTGGATGGCTAACGCCTGGATGCCCGAACGTTCGGCGATTTGCGCCACCATCACGGCGTTCCGAGTGCCGCGGTCCCAGCCGGTGCGTATCTTCAGTGTCACCGGCACCTGCACCGCATTCACCACGGCTTCGAGTATGCGTGCCACCAGCGGCTCATCTTTCAACAGTGCCGAGCCCGCCATCACGTTGCACACTTTTTTCGCCGGGCAACCCATGTTGATGTCGATGATCTGCGCGCCGTTGTCGACATTAAAGCGCGCGGCATCAGCCAACATTTGCGGATCAGCACCGGCGATTTGCACGGAGATGGGATCGACTTCGCCCTCGTGATTCGCACGGCGGCGCGTTTTCTCCGAGCCCCACAGCAGCGAATTGCTCGCCACCATTTCCGACACCGCCATGCCCGCACCCATTTGTTTGCACAGTTGGCGGAACGGCCGGTCCGTCACGCCCGCCATCGGTGCGACCACCAGTTTGTTCTTCAGTATGTGCGGGCCGATTTGCATGTGCGATTTTTTTGCGCGGGTCATTCTGCTGCGGAAAGGACGCGATTCTAATCCCGCGCGCGCGACGTGCAAAGCAGTTATTGATTATTTTTTGTGCGGAGCAAATGTTGTTGTTGCAGACGCACAGTCGCAAAAATCGTGAACAGGAAAAACCTGTTTTAATCCAAGGCACTTACCGGTATTTGTTCGCACTGCACTTACGTAATGCGCGCTATTTAAGTGCATGCCCGATGTTTTGTGGGGCGCGCACTGAAAATTGTAAACAAGTGCGGCGAGCCTATTGCAATTGCGCGTGGTTGTGGTAGAGCCATGCGGCTGGCGTACCATCGCGCAATCGCGTAGGTTATCCGTGGGCGCCGAACATCATGCGCCGCGCCAAAAAATCTCGCGCCGGTGGTAAGCAGCCCAATAGCGTGATGCCCGCACCGCGCAGCGCGGTGAGCGGAAAAATATCATTGGAAAACAATCGCACTAAACCGTGCGTTGCGCCCACCGTGCCATAACGATCGACGCGGCGGCTCGCGCGATAGCGGCGCAAGGTGGCGGGGTCGGCGATTGCTTGCACTGAAACCGCGCGCAACACTTGCGCGAGTTCCCACGCATCACGCAAGCCCAGGTTGAAACCTTGACCCGCCACCGGGTGCAAGGTCTGCGCGGCATTGCCGATGCTCACGACGCCCGGCATGGCCGCTTCACGCGTGGTGCGCAAGGTTAACGCAAAGCACGCGCGCTGACTGACCGCGGTGAATTCGCCCACCCGCCCACCGAAGGCCTCGCGCAAGGCGGCGAGAAATGGTATGTCGCCGGCATCCATCAGCGTCTGCGCGCGCTGCGGCGTGAGCGTCCACACCACCGCCATTTCGTCGCCAAAGGGCAGCAACGCCAACGGGCCCTCGGGCGTGAAGCGTTCATACGCGGTATTGCCATGCGGCAACGTCGTGCGCACGCGCGTGGTGAGTGCGCATTGTTGGTAGTCGACGGATTTCGCGGCGGCCAAGCCATCGATGTC
>JAYUAH010000569.1:0-8632 GCA_043741415.1 Betaproteobacteria bacterium | reverse complement strand
GGATTTAAAAGCAGCCACCGGCTCGTCGCTCGCGCCGTATCTAAAAACCAAACAATTGCGCTGGGACACGCAAGCGCACAGAGTGGTAGCCATTCAGCGCCGCATGCAAGCCATCTCCATGGCATTTTTGCAACCCGTGCTGATCGGCAACACGGCGTACGTGATGCGTGGCCTGCAACCCGACGAGGATCGCGTCGCGCTCGATCATTGGAAAGGCAAACTGCCGCGGCTTGAAAGCGTGCTCAACGTGATGGGCAAAATTGTCGCCTGGGCGCAGTTGCGCAGCAGCGGTCGCGACGGCTCGGCCACCATCGATGAACTGATCGATTTCGGTCAACAAAATAAATGGCGCAAGCAGTTGCTTGAAGTTGCGCAACACTGTGCCGAGCATGTTGAAAAAGACTGGCGCGACTATGCAAAGGCTTATGATGCGGGGAAGTTTGGTAACGTAGCGCAGTAGCTGCCACGAAATCATCGGCAAAAGTAACTCAGCTTCGCAACTCGACCGTAATGTGAGTTCACGATGACATAAATAATTGTTTTAAAACATATACTTAAATAACAATTCAATCAGAACACCGGCTCCTCGTTAGCACTTGCTCTTGTATCAGCGTGCGGTGATTATAACCACCATTTACCGCACTATATGCGGATAAAGTATTGAATATGCGGAGAATAACCTCCATAATCTCCGCATGGATTCCGGTGAAAATCGCTACATCTGGCAGCAGCCCGACTGGCCGCAGTGGCGCTTTGACCTGACGCTGCTGGCTGCACCGCTGGCGGTCGTGCGCCGGGCGCAAGGGTTTTTGCTGGGCCGCATGTCCGACTTGGGGCTCGATGTTCGCAGTCGAGCAAGCCTGCGCGCCCTCACCGACGAGGTCATCAAGACCAGCGAAATTGAAGGCGAGCGCCTTAACGCCGACGCGGTACGTTCCTCCATCGCGCGACGCCTCGGCGTCGATATCGGCGCGCTGACACCCGCCGACCGCAATGTCGAGGGCGTCGTCGAAATGGTGCTCGACGCCACCAGCCACCATGCGCAACCGCTCACGCCCGAGCGGCTATTCGGCTGGCATGCTGCGCTGTTTCCGACCGGCTATAGCGGGATCGCACGCATTCAGGTGGGTGCCTGGCGCAACGCCACCAGCGATCCCATGCAAGTCGTCTCCGGCCCCATCGGCCGGCAAACCGTGCATTACGAAGCGCCGCCTGCGGTAATGCTGGCGCCGGCCATGGCGGAATTCCTGCGCTGGGTGAATGTTAGCGCACCCCAGCCGCTTGACGATGTTTTGAAGGCCGGGCTCGCACACCTGTGGCTGGTCACTGTTCATCCGTTCGACGACGGCAACGGTCGCATCGCGCGTGCCGTCGGTGACATGATGCTGGCGCGCGCCGAAGGTTCGGCGCAGCGTTTCTACAGCCTGTCGGCGCAAATCCAGCGCGAGCGCCGCGACTACTATGACCATCTTGAACGCACACAAAAGGGCTCGCTGGATGTCACCGCATGGCTCGATTGGTTTCTGGGATGCCTGCTGCGTGTCATCGAAGGTGCCGGCATCGCGCTGGCAGGCGTACTCGGCAAGGCAAACTTCTGGCAACGCTGGGCAGGCACGCCTCTGAACGAACGGCAAATCATGCTGATCAATCGTCTGCTCGACGGCTTCGAAGGCAAACTCACCAGCAGCAAATGGGCCGCCATCGGCAAGTGCTCCCCGGACACCGCGCTGCGCGACATCACCGACTTGCTGCAACGCGGCCTGTTGCGTAAATCAGCGGCGGGCGGGCGCAGTACCAGCTATGAACTTACGCATTGAACTTGAACTAAACAGCGAACTATTTCGCGCATAATCCAAGCCCCCGCATTTGCGGAACCCTGAAAGAAAAACATGAGTAAACCAGAACAACTCTTCCCACCCTCAGCCAACTGCCCCGACTGCGGCAAAAAAATTCGCATCAAGTGGACCCTGCCGCGCGAAGTGACCGCGGGGCTCAATGGACTGGGTCGCATGAAATGCCTGCACTGCGGCGCCAATCATGTCCGTGCCATCGGTCCCGCAGACGCCATAGAAGAAACATCGCGCCTGTTCGCGATGCAATACCATGAGGCTTGCGGCCATGACCATGGTCATGATCATGGGCACGATCACTCGCACGGCGTTGCAATCGTCCCCGGCAGCGAAAAGTTCGCTTATATCAAACTGCCGAACTAAACTCGGTGCGCCCGCAGCCACGCATGCGGTAGCATAATCACCGAACGAAATCGACGTTGGCCGCTATGCCGTAAAGCTAACCGTGGCAGAATCACCGAAACACACTCAAGGAGAAATCTCATGAAACTTCTCGCAGCATTCACGACTGTAGTGTTGCTCTATTCGGGCACCGGGTTGGCGCAGACACAAGCCGATAAACCCGCTGAAGCCGAGCCGCCCGCGGTGACGCTGGTGACCGGCAACGAAAGCAAACATGCGCGCGACGCCGACGCGCGGCAGCGTCTTGATCTGAAGAATAACCTGGACATTATTCGTTGCGCGGAGAAGTACCGCTATGTGCCGGGCTCCAGAACCGGCGGCACTTAACACCTCTCATTCAGTGGCCTGTGTATTGCTAACGGAAGGGATTACCGCACGACATAGGCGGCCGACGTGATAATGAGTACCGCTGGCGCTCAACGCTGGTCCCTGAATACAACAAATGGATCGAGACTTGATAGGCCCAGGCAGCAACACCCGTTGCAAAATCTCGGTGATAACGCTTGCTCGGCGCGCGATGGCGCAGCCGAAGCTGCGTTGTAAATTGCACGATCCGTGGCTCTACCTCTACGAACTGCGACAAGAGGCCATCCATGCTTTCGAAGCCGCCTTCGCTACCTGATTCGCGGGAAAACCTCAGAGTCTGGAACCTTTGATTTGTTTGCTTTAATTGCTATTGGCGGAAATCAATTCGAGCATAACCCCTTGGAATTTAACCTAGCAGTGACGATGATGCGCCAGCTTTGACAAGCACTTAATTTCAGCGCGCACTTAGAGATAGGATTATTCCACGATGGCTGAACCTAATCGACCCCGAACCGCCGCGATGAAAGCGCTTGCTTCCAACTTGGATTCCGTTAGGCATATGGTTGATCTACTTAAGCCAGAGTTAGAACGAACTGCGGACTGGAAGGAAAAGAATCAAATTGCACTGCAAAAGTTAGCAGCTCGAGCTAAAGGCGTATAGGAAACAAGCAAGTTCGCACTTTGCGATGCTTGAGCAAAAATTGGAGCAAATAAGTCTGTCAATTAAGCCCGAGAGAGAAGAATCGGATGGCTGGCTGGAGAAAAAGAAACGAGCGCTAAAAAAACTCGCACTCGAGCGAAAGAAGGGTAGCGAAAAGCTGGATCGCAAACAAGAGGCGATAAAGCAAAAAATAGAGCGAGTAAGCGTTTCAATCGCTACAGGAGACGAGCGAATTGCAAAATATCACACAGTTGCGCGCTGGATGGTCGTGATGTATGTAACGTGTGTCGAAGCGTACCTTCAAGATCTATTGACCGCAGCGATTGAAGCTGATTCAGAAATAATGGGAGATTCCAAACAAGAAATTCGTTATGCCGATGTTATTGCGGGAGGGACGTTCAATGCTCTCGTAGAGAAAATGCGCCGAACGTGGGTAGATAATTGGATGGCCGGGTCCCCTTCAAAATGGTTTGAGCGACTTGATAAGACGTACGCACCCAAATTTGAGGCTGGAACTCGTGAAACGATGAAGTTATGTTGGGAAATGCGTCACCTAGTTGTGCATGACGCTGGAAGAATTACGCCAAAGTTTCTGATATCGCATCCAGACTCCGCGAAAAAGGTCGGTGATTATTTAACAATAATACCGAAAAAAATATTGGCGTTCGCGACTGCTATCGGAAATTTTGTACGCCCCATCGATCACTGCTTATTACGGCGCTACCCGTCGCTTAATGTGAATTCAAAACCTAGAAAAACAGGTTGGAATCCGAATGCGTGAGGGAAATTCCGCGATAGACAACGCTGCCAGCTGACTCTCGTAATACGGGCGTTCACGATCATCAAGGATTGCGTAGTGCGCAGCCAAGTCCTTCGGATCAGGATTGAGCCAAGCATCAATGTTCTCAGGCTTGATCGGTACGGTTAAAGGGGTCGTCATCGAATATTTCACATTCGCTAAGTCGCCAGCGGCGTAATTTCGTGCGCTATGCGTTTGGCGTTCGCACGCTCGGCGAGCCGCAAATCACATGCTGTCAGGCTTTTCGCACCGTAGCGCCGCTTTTACGCAGCCAGTATCAAATGCCCGACCGGGGCCTTGGCTAGCCGCACGCTGATCTTAATGTCGTAGCCCAGCCGGGTAAGACATTCCATCAGCTTGCGCTCCGACAAGTTCAAAAAATCGCTACGCATCATGCCCGATACCTTGGGCTGGGTGATGCGCATGCGCAGCGCGGCCTCTTGCTGTGTGAGCCCAAGGCGGCGCATGGCTTTGCGGATTTCAATAACCAGGCCGGTTTTGATCTTGAGCTTGTCGGCGTCAGGCAGCCCCAAGTCGGCAAACATGTTGCCAGAACTGCGCCGTACTTCGATGCTTTCAATGTTTCGTTTTTTCATTTCGTAGCTCCTGTGTCCGCTGATCTTCCCCATCCCTTCTATCAACGTAACATTTCGATGTTCTATTGCCGGACAACTTCAATTCCCCCGTATCCCCGTAGCCTTAACCACGCGGCTCCATTGCGCCTGTTCAGCCTTCAGATGCGCCGCGAGTTCGGCGGGCGAGCCGGTAACGGCTTCGGAGCCGTCGGCGAGCAGGCTTTTGATCATGTCGGGTGAGCGCATCGCTTTGTTGGTCTCGGTGGCAATGCGCTCGATGATGGCCGGTGGTGTTTTTTGTGGTGCTATCAGCGCATACCAGTTGACGACCACCACGCCCTTCACGCCGGCTTCGGCGAAGGTCGGCAGGTTCGGCAACGCGGGCACGCGTTTGGCGGTGGTCACCGCCAGCACGCGCAGCCGGCCGGAATTGATATGCGCAATCGATGACACGATAGTCGGGAACGACGACTGCACTTGGCCACCGATGAGATCGGCGTAGGCCGTTGCCATGCCTTTGTAGGGGATGTGCGTCATGCGCGTGCCGGTGGCGAGTTTGAATAATTCGCCGGCCATGTGAATGGGGCTGCCGATGCCTGATGAACTGAAGTTGACTTTGTCGGGGTTGGCCTTGAGGTAGTTCACAAACTCCCGCACCGATTTCGCCGGCAGCGACGGATGCACGATCAACACGTAGCCCTGTGCGCTCACCTGCGCCACCGGCGCAAAATCGTGCACCACATCGAAACGCGAATGGTAGATCAGCGGATAAACGATGGTGGTCGCGCCAACCATCATCAGCGTGTGTCCGTCGGGCGTCGATGACGACAGAATATCAAACGCAATGAGGCTGCCCGCGCCGGGGCGATTGTCGACAATGAACGATTGCCCGAACGCTTCACTCAATTTTGCCGACAGGCCGCGCGTGATGGTGTCCTGGCTGCCGCCGGCCGACAGCGCCACCAGCGTGCGCACGGGGCGTGTGGGGTAGGCTGGTGCGGCGCTCGCGGTGACGGGCTGCGCTTGCGCGAGTGTTGTTGCGCCAGAGATCAACGTCAAACAAACCATGCCCCATTTAAGCCTGCCGATCACTGCTTGCCCAATCCCATATCCTCCGCAAACATTTTGTATTCGTCATAGCGCTTCAGCAGAAATGCTTTGAACTCGGCGCTGCCCATGTAGATATTCTCATAAACGTTGCGGTGCGCGAGGTCTTTCCACGCCTGCGATTGGTACGCCTTGGCGAGCGCGGCTTCCATGGTCACCGCGGCTTCCCTCGGCACACCGGCAGTGAAGGCAAAGCCGCGCAGGGTACCGGCGGTGATGGGGATGCCGAGTTCCTGCAGTGTGGGCACATCCGGCGCTTGCGGCATGCGCTGGTTGGAGGCCAGCGCCAGCACGCGCATTTGTTTGGCTTCGATAAAACTCTGCGCCTCGGATAAGTTTTCGACGGTGAACGTGGTGTGGCCGCCCGCCACGGATATCACCGCTTCGCCGCCGCCTTTGAAATTGACGATTTTGAAGCGCGCGCCTGGCGCTTGTCTTTCAAGGTTCTTGATCATCATGCGGCCCGTGCCCACCACCGCGGTTGTTGTCGCCACCAGCGTGTCCGGATTTTTGCGCCCGGCTTCGAGCAAATCGCGCACGGTTTTATACGGGGAATCGGCGCGCACCATCACCGTTTGCGGATCAATCGCGAACAACGCCAGCGGCGTGTAGTTGTCGAGGCTGATGTTCACCTCCGGGCGCAGCGCGAGAATGATGATGGTGCCGGTGACCGATGCCAGGTAATACGGATCACCGCGCTTGGTTTTGAAAAAGCTAAAGCCCACCACACCGGAGCCGCCGCTGCGGTTCACCACCAGCAGTGGCTGCGGCAACAATTTCTCTTTGCGCATGATCTCGGACACGGCACGCGACACGATGTCGCCGCCGCTGCCGGGGGACGTGTGCACGATGAGTTCGATGGGACGTGTGGGGTAGGTTTGAGCGAGTGCGGCTGTGGCCACGACGCAGCCGGAAAACCCTGCTGCCCGTTTGAACCATGCGTTTAGCATATGCATACGATCCTCCGCGTCGATGGCGCTTGAGTCAGTATAAGGCGACTTACCGGCTCAAATGGCGCGCAAACTGTGGACAAAGATTTTTTATAATATTGTTTAAAAACAAATACTTATGATATATTTCATCAACTACGGCAGCATGCCGAGCGCCTTCGCATCGCGCGCCCAGCGCGCTAGTTCGCGCCGCAAAAAAGCCTGACTCGCCTCGCGCGTGTGGGTGAAAGTTTCGATGTCGAGTTCAAGCAAGCGACGCTTGAAATCCGCTTGTGCTACCACGGTAGCAAGTTCCGCGTGCAGTTTGGATTCGATCGTTGTCACTATGCGCGCGGGACCGACAAACATCCACCACTCAACATGATCGAAACCCGCCACACCGGATTCGGCGAACGTCGGCACATCGGGCATGGTTTGAAAACGCTGCGCGCTGGTAACCGCGATGGCTTTCAAGCGCCCCGAGCGCATGTGCTGCACAAAGCCGGTAGGCGTGGCCATCAGCATCGCGATCTGACCGCCGAGTAAATCGGTGACCGCGGTAGCGCCGCCCTTGTACGGCACATGGATGATGTCGAGGCCCACAGCGCGCTTTAACGCCTCCATTGCGCGGTGGCCGTTGGTGCTGGCGCCGGGGCTGCCGTAGGCGTACTTGCCGGGGTTGGCTTTCACCAACGCAAAAAATTCGGCGGGTGTGCGTGCGGGGAATTCGGCGCGCACCGACAGCACGCCGGGTGCTGCGCCAAAATAAAGCAGGGCACGCAGATCGCGCTCGGTGTCGTAGCGCAAGTCGGTGCGTATCGCCGGATTCAACGCGAGTGTGCTGCCGAACAAGCCGAGCGTGTAACCGTCTGCCGTCGCGCGCGCGACCGCTTCAGTCGCGATCACCGCGCCGCCGCCGGGGCGGTTTTCAACCAGCACCGTTTGCTTCCAGCGCGCGGTGAGGCGTTCGGCCACCATGCGTGCCACGATGTCGGATGCGCCGCCGGGACCGGCGGAGAGAATGATGCGGACGGGTTTTTCGGGAAATTTTTGTGCGATAGCGGCACTTGTTGTGAAGAGCACGAGTACGGCAAATACGACCCGAAATAGCCTCGTCGAAGCAACGTTATATTGCCCGCCGATACTCCCGCAAGAGGTCAAACCCCTTCCCTCATCCCCACCCTTCTCCCAGAGGGAGAAGGGCTTTAACGTCCCTCTCACGCTGGGAGAAGGACCGAGGGTGAGGGAAATCGGTAGAACCGCACCAACGCTCAACATTTGCGAAATTACCGTCAATGCCCCTCAAGCGTCTCCGCCAGCGCTGCATCAAGCTTGCCATCAATCAAAATAAACGCAATATCGCACGGCGCATTCGAGCGATTGCTCCACGCGTGATTGGTGCCGCACTGAATCATCATGTCGCCCTGCTTCAGCAGCACTTCGGTGTCGTCGAGCACGCAATAAATTTCGCCGGAGAGTATCAGCACGTAATCAATGGTTTCGGTGCGATGCATCAGCGGATGGCGGCCATTTTTGCCGAACGTCGAGGCCTGCTCATTGCCGAGCGCGGCGAAGAGTTTCTTCGATTGCTCCGGCGTCATGTCGGTAATGTCACGGGTTTCCGGCATCACATGATTGATGCGGAACACGGTACCGTTTTTCTCCGGCATCTGGCGGCGGGGCCCCAGCGTGGGCTCGTCGTGCTTCGCCACAATCGGTGTGGGCATGGCGCGGGTGCGCCAGATGTCAGTGGATACATATCCGGGGCGTGCCGGGTTGGTCATCACAAACGGCGCGGGGCCGTCGGACAATACAATTGCCTTGCCATTTTCGTCGTGGCCGGTGACTACGCGTCGAACCATGCTGTGCTCCTTGATTTTTCTGTCAGTAGGAATCGCACATTATCGTCGATGAGCGGTGATTTCGCCGCGCAGATGCTGTAGCGCCCGCCGCCATGCTATCTTTCGCCCCGCCCATAACAAACCCCGCTGCCTGGAGGCGCA
>JAYUAH010000568.1:0-8635 GCA_043741415.1 Betaproteobacteria bacterium | reverse complement strand
GCATTCATGGTGCGCGGATTGTTAATGCCATCGGTTGAAATCAGCGAGGTGTCCATCGAACCGGGTCGATAGGTGTGCGCAAGCTGATACATATAGTTGGTGCGGCCCTCCGGTTTGTTGGAATTGAAAATGAACAGCCGGTCCACCCACAAGTACTGCGCGCCCACCGACGAACTCAAATTCGCGAATTTTGGATTTGCCGGATCGGCCGGCGGATTAATCGGGCTCGGGCCGATGTGGCAAAAGCCGCACGACATACCGATGCGATAAGGCCGCACCAGATCTTTGCGGTTGTAGTAACTCGGATCGCTGTAATAGCGCTCTGCGTTCCAGTCCTTCGCCGCTTTTTCGTCGAAATCCGGATTCGGAAACAGGCGCAGCCCCAGGATGCCCGTGGCATAGCCATAGTACGAGCCCAGTGGATTCGTCGTACCGTCGCCCAGCGCCTTGCCGCGCGCACCGATTGCGACGCCAGGGTATTTGCTCTCATTCTCAAACGGATCCGGCCCGCAATCCTTGTTGCGCACGTCCAGCCACAGGCCGCGGCGATTCGTGTCGGGGCCTTTGGCAGGTTCAAAACAGGGTTCATTCACCAGCCCCAAATATTCCCAGCGACTGGTGCGCGAATAGCCGAGATCAGGATGCGAACTGATAATTTTCAGCAAATCGAATGCGCCAAACGTGTATTCGGTCATGTGGTTCCACAGCCGGTCGTTGCCGCCGGTCCACACGTTCCACATGTTACGGCCTTTGATTTCATCAGCCGTGAGTGCGACGCCGTTATCCATGTCGCGGAAGTAATCTTCCGACGCATGCGGAAATGACGCCACCTCGCGGCCGGCGCGTTTGGCCTCGTCAAGCACGGCTACAGATGGGGACTGGCCGGAACAACTGGCAAAAATAAGGCCCGCGAGCAACATCAGGGTGGCCGGCATCCAGATGGTGCGCACCAATCGGATCGTTCGGATCATTGCCGCTCTCCTCTTTTTCTTGCGTTGGCAAAAATTGGAAGTTCAAACGAACCTGCATATAGTATCCGCGAGTGGAGCCGTAGCCGTCAATCGGTTTCGCGAAACATCAGCCATCCGGCCTATGCCGCTGGTAGTAGGTGAGCACCGTTTGCCAGCGGCACAAGTACCCTTGACGCGGCGCGCCGGCGAATCGCACAATGCTATGTGAGTTTGGAGTTTCGCAGATGGAATGTCGCAAATTGCCGGCAAGGAAAAATATGCCCAGCAAGTTTACGGTTAGATTCACCACCATCACCGCAGCCGCAGTCGCAGCCACCGCAATCAACGTCTGCGCGCAGGAATACCCGAGTAAAGCAGTGCGGCTTATCGTGCCGTACTTGCCCGGCGGCTCCACCGACATCATCGCGCGCCTGCTCGCCACACGCATGGGTGCGACGTTCGGCCAGCAAGTGATCGTCGACAACCGCGGCGGCGGCGCATCGATACCCGGCACCGATGCCGTGGTGCGCGCTGCCCCCGATGGCTACACCCTGCTGCTCGGCAATATTGCGCTGGGCGCGAATCCAAGCCTGTTTCGCAAGCTGCCGTATGACGTGGAGCGCGACCTCTCACCCGTCGCGTTGGTTGCGATCATGCCTACCGTACTGGTGTCGCATCCCTCGATCCCCGCACGCACGGTGAAAGAACTCATCGCCTTCGCCAAAGCACGCCCCAGCGCGCTGTACTACGGCTCCGCGGGCAATGGCAGTGTCAATCACCTGACCATGGAAATGTTTCGCTGGATGGCCGGCATCGACTTGGTACACGTGCCCTACAAAGGCGGCGCACCGGCCTTCACCGACGTGATCGGTGGCCAACTGTCGCTGATGTTCCCGACGATAGTGATGTCCAACTACCACATCCGCTCCGGACGCCTGCTGCCGCTGGGCATCAGCAGCGCAAAACGTTCCAGCGTGCTGCCGGATATTCCTACGGTGGCCGAAGCTGGGCTGCCCGGCTTCGACTACACAATCACTACTCCGTCTTAATCCCCGCCGCCTTAACCACCTTCGGCCACATCGCCAATTCCGCGCGTATCACCGCGGCAAATTCCTCCGGCTTGCTGACCACGGCTTCGACACCTTCGTTCGCAAAAACTTTGAGCACGTCCGGCGACTGCAACGCACGCGCGACGTCGGCGTGTATCTTCGCGATCAACATGGATGGTGTTTTGGCGGGCGCGAACAAGCCGTTCCACGGCGCGTGGTCGTAGCCAGGCACGCCGGATTCGGCGAAGGTGGGCACGTCCGGTGCGGCTGTGGTGCGCTTGGCACTGGTGACGGCAAGCGCGCGCAGCCGGCCGCTGCGTACGTGCGGCAGCACGCCGACTGTCGTGCCGATGTTCAGCGGCACCTGCCCACCGATCACCGCGGTGACCGCGGGGCCGCCGCCGGTATACGGCACATGCACGAGGTCGATGCCGGTCATGCTTTTCAGTAATTCCATCGACATATGCGTGCCGCTCCCCAGGCCCGCCGATGCATAATTGATAGTGCCGGGTTTCGCTTTTGCCATAACCAGCACCTCCTGCAACGTTTTCGCCGCGAACGACGGATGCGCTGCCAGCATATTGGCAAAGCGCGTGAGTTGTGTCATCGGCGCGAGATCGCGCTGGGTGTCGTAGGGGATGCGCTGGTAGATGCTGGGGTTGATGGTAATGCCCTGCGCCACGACCAGCAGCGTGTGGCCGTCGGGCGGCGCGCGCACCGCGAGTTCGGTGCCGATGATGGTGCCGGCGCCGGGACGGTTATCCACCACCACCGGTTGCTTGTACGCCTCCGCCAAACGCTGCGCCAGCAAGCGCGCCGTGAGATCGGTGGATGCACCCGGCGATTGCGGCACGATGATGCGCAGCGGGCGCGTGGGGAAATTCGTGGCATTGGTTTGCGCCGTGACCGCATGCGGCGAGATACCCGATATGCATAAGACCGCCCAAATGGCGGATTTACGTAAGCATTTGATTTTAAACATTTTTTTATAAACACACGATAAACGCTATTCGGCGACGATTTTGGCCGCTTTAATCACGTTCGCATACATCAGCGTTTCCTTGCGCACGTGTTCCGCCAGCGCTTCAGGCGTGCTCGGCGTGGCTTCCGAACCCTGACTGGCGAAGCGCTCTTTCACATCCACGCGCTGTAATACCTTCACCAGATCAGCATTTAGTTTTACGAGTAGGTCGCGCGGCGTGCCCGCCGGCGCAAAAATGCCGCTCCATGTGGGCATATCAAAACCCTTGAGCGTTGCACCGACGCTGGGCACCTCCGGCAACATCGGCGAACGCTGCGCTGTCGACACGGCAATCGCACGCACGCGTCCGCTGCGCACATGCGGCATGGTGCCAACGATGTTGGCGAACATCGCGTCCACCTGCCCCGCAATCAAATCCACAAACGCCGGTGCCGCACCTTTGTACGGCACGTGATTCATGTGGATGCCCGCTTGTATTTCCAATAACGCCATGCCGAGGTGTTGCAGGTTGCCCACGCCCGACGAGCCATAATTCAACTGCCCTGGCCGCGCACGCGCCAGCGCAATCAATTCTCTGACGTTTTTTGCCGGCAGCGAAGGATGCACACTTAGCACCATGCGGCTGGCATTGATCATGCCCACGGGCGCCAGGTCGCGCTGCACATCGTACGGCAGTTTTTTGAACAGCGTTGGATTCACCGTGATCGGCCCGGCGTTGCCGAGCAGCAGTGTGTAGCCGTCGGGCGCTGCCTTCGCCACCACATCAGCGCCGATATTGCCGCCCGCACCGCCGCGATTTTCAACGATCAGCGGGTGTCCCCAGATTTCGGTGAGCCGCTGCCCCAAGGTGCGCGCGATGTCGTCATACGGCCCGCCGGCAGCGTAGGGCACGATGATGCGCACGGGTTTTGCCGGATAGCTTTGCGCGTGCACCAGTGTCACTGTGAATAACACGGCACTGACGCAGCTTACTCGAAAACGAATATCCATAGCCTGCTCTGGTTAACAATCACCGTAAGACTGCTACCCTGAAACGCGAGTTTGAAGTCCGTTCGCCCTGAGCTTGTCGAAGGGCATTCATGTTGAGAGGGGCTTCGACAAGCTCAGCCCGAACGGAAACAGGTGAACTCCGGCAGGCTATTTAATCGCCAGCGGATTCACCGGCGAACCCACCGCACCGGTAATCGGCAGCGTCGGCGCCACAAACAAAAACTCATAGCGTTTATCCGCAGCACAATCTTTCGCCAGTTCAGTCAGATGAAAAATTTCGCCGACCGTCAGGCCCATGTTGGGGATGACGACCCAGTGCCACGGCTGGTTGGTGTCCGGGGTTTGGTTGGGACGCACTTCCGCGCCCCAGGTATCGGTGGCGACGCCGGCGATTTCTTTTTTGTGCAGCCACGACACGGTCTCGAAGGCGAAACCCGGCGCATCGCCACCGGAGTATCCTTCCCAACTTTTACTGTCGAGGCAGCGCTGCACGTGACCGGTGTGCACCAGCAAATAATCGCCGCGACCGACTTTTACCTTCTGCTTCTGCTCGGTGAAATCCAGTATTTCATTGGTGATGGCAAAACCATCCGGCAGATATTTTTTGCCCATCGCACGCGCCACATCGAGCAGCACGCCGCGGCCGACCATTTTCTCGGCGGTTTTTTCGATGCCTGCTTTGGCCGCCCCCGCGCTCGACACATTGCGGCAGTCATAGCCGTTCCACATGAAATTTTCATAGAGGATGTGGCCGAGCCCGTCCCACTGCGTGCCGCATTGCAGCGGCATGATGATAATGTCATCGGTGCCGCGGATGCCGCGATGGTCGAGTAAGCCGGCATACGCATCAGTGCCCGTGCGCGTCATCAGGTGTATCGGATTAAAGCGGCCCAGTGCCGGGTATTTGCTCTTGGCGCCCTGCGGACCCGATTGGTCGTACTTCAGCGCCAACGACATCACCTTGCCCTTTTTCACCAACTTGGCAGCAGCAACGATGTGATCGGCGGTGGTGAAATTCAGCGTGCCGATTTCGTCGTCCTTGCCCCAGCGCCCCCAGTTACGGTATTTTTTTGCTGCCGCATGTACGTCCTTGCGCGTGAGTTTGCGATTTTTCTTTTCACGCGTGTCGATGAATTTTGGTGTTTTAGTGGCCATGGCTCGTTTCCCCTTGCTGTTGAATAAATTACTGACCGCCGAAGTCTAGTCGAGCGGCCGCCCTCGCGTCAACGACATCAAATTCATCACCGCAAAGGCGCACAGGCGCAGAGGCGCAGAGACGCAAACAACAGCCGCGAAGAAAAATACAATTGAAGGTTTTCTTTGCGCTACCGCTGCGTCTTTGCGCCTTTGCGGTAAAGAACTTGAAGTTGTACAAATCACTCCGCACGTATGCCCGCCTCACGTATCACTTTGCCCAACTTCGCAATTTCAGATTTGATGTAAGCCGCAAATGCTTCCGACGTGCTGCCCGCGGGCTCAAAGCCCTGGCTCTTGAGTTTGTCGCGCGTATCGGCAACCGCCAAAATGTTCACCACCTCCTCGTGCAGGCGCTTGATGATCGCCGGCGGCACTGGCACTGGAGCCAGCAGGCCGTACCAAGTAGCCGCTTCAAAGCCGGCCACACCGCGCTCGGCGATGGTCGGCAATTGCGGCAGAGTCTGCGAGCGTTTTTCGGTGGTCACCGCCACCGGACGCAGTTTGCCGGATTTCACATGCGGCATCACGCCGGGCATGGTGCCGACATAAAGTTGCATCTGACCGGACAGCATATCCACCATTGCGGGGCCGCCGCCTTTATACGGCACGTGCACGAGGGTCGTGCCGGTCAGAATGCCGAACAACGCGCCCGCCAGATGCGATGAGCTGCCGATGCCCGCCGAGGCATAGTTGAACGTGCCGGGCTTCGCTTTCGCCAGCGCGACGAGATCCTTGATGCTTTTCACCGGCACCGAAGGATGCACCTCCAGAATGTTCGGCGTGATCGCCAACAAACTGATCGGCGCGAAATCTTTCACTGGATCGAACGCAATTTTTTTGAACAAGCTGACGTTGATCGCGTTGGGCACAACGTTACCCATCAAAATTGTGTAGCCATCGGGTGTTGCGCGCGCGGCCAGTTCGGTGCCGATGTTGCCGGTGGCGCCGCCACGATTGTCGACGACGACGGTATAAGCAAAATTTTCCGTGAGTTTTTGCGCCAGCATGCGCCCGACAATATCGGTGCCGCCGCCCGGCGGATAGCCGACAATCATGCGTATGGGTTTTGTTGGATACGACTCCGCGTGCGTCACAACTGCGCTGAACAACACTAATGATAAAATTACGTAACTATTTGTTTTTATTGAGATTTTAATAAGCTATCCCGCCAGCGGCAAACGCACCGCCTGCCCGCTTTCGACTGACAACTCTATCGCCAAGGTTGCCTCCAGCGTCGCACGCGCTTCCCGCGGCGTGGCAAGCACGCACGCTTTGCCGGTCGCCAAATGATCGAGCCACGCGCGCGTTTCATTCGCGATCGGCCCCCAAAATTCACCCAGCGCCCAATCACCCGGCGTGCCGCTTTGCAGGAACACCATGTTCACTTCGTGACCCGGCAGATAGACGTGCGGTATGCCCTTGTTGGTATACATAATTTGATCGGTGTGATCGTCATCCAGAATCATCACGCCCTCAGTGCCCAGCACCTCTACGCGTGCGGCGTGGCCCAGCGATGGATATTTTTCCGGCAGCGCATAGCTGATACCGAGATTCACTGTGCTGCCGTCGTCGTACGTGAGCACCGAGTAGCACACATCATCGACGTCGTGCCCCGCCGCTTTCAACACGCCCTTGGTGCCGCGTGCATACACCTCGACGAGTTTTGCGCCGCCGAGAAACCAGCCCATCAAATCAACATAGTAGGTCAGCGCATCCACCACCGGTGTCGCATGCGGATCGCGCTTTAACATCGCCAGCGCCTGCGAACTCGAATTGAACACGCGCGCCGCCGCACCGGTAATTTTGCCGACACGGCCCTGAATGATTTGCTCCTTGGCGATCAGGTAGCGCTCCTTGTAGCGGCGGCTGTAACCCACGCGCACATTGGACGCCTTGCCGTTAACCCCGCGTTCGGCGGCAACGATGATCGCATCGGCTTCGGTGGTGGTCAGTGCAATCGGCTTTTCCACCAGCACCGGCTTGCCGGCGGCAATAGCGGCGAGCACCGCTTCGGTATGCTCGCCCTCGGCGGTGGAGACCACCACGGCGGTGACGTCGGGATGATTGATGATCTCCAGATTGTTGCCGGAATAAACTTGCGCGCCGATTTTGTCGGCAAGCGCTTTGGCATTTGCCGGATCGCGATCCGCCGTGGCAATGAAATTTACCGCAGGATGTTCCGCAGCCAACCGCGCACGTAAGGTGCCGATGCGGCCCGAGCCGATGACGGCTAAACCTATAGCATTGCGTTGCATGGTTTTTCTCTAATCGATTTTGATATTCGCGGCCGCGACTACCTTGCGCCACTTGATGATTTCTTCACGAATCTGTTTACTGAATTCGTCAGGCTTGTTCCCCGCCGCATCCAGCCCAGCCGCCGCAAAGCGCTGCGTCAGCGCAGGGGTTTTTAAGGCGCGATTCATTTCCGCATTCAGTTTGTTGACGATGGCCGGCGGCGTGCGCCCCGGCAACAACATGCCGTACCACACATCGAACACGTAACCGGGGATGCCGCTTTCCATCACCGTGGGCAACTCCGGCGCGGCGGGCGAACGCTTGGCGCCGCTCACCGCCAGCAGCTTGAGACGCCCCGATTTCATATGCGGCACCACCGATGACATGCCGATCAACTGTAACTGAATTTCACCGCCGATGGCCGCCGACAGCGCGGGACCAGTACCTTTGTACGGCACGTGCACCAGGTCAATGCCGGTGATATTGCGCAGCAACTCTGTGCCCAAATGCGATGCGCCACCCGCGCCGCCGGAACCATAGCGAATAAAACCGGGCTTGGCCTTGGCCAGCGCAATCAACTCCTTCATGTTGTTCACACCCAGCGACGGATGTGCGGTGTAGACAAACGGCTGTGTGGCCACCATCGAGATCGGCGCCAAATCTTTTTCGGTGTCGTAAGGCAGCTTTGCATACAGCGCCGGTGCATAAGCAAACCCCAGGCTGCACAGGCCCACGGTATAACCATCGGGATCGGCTTTTGCCACCAGCGACGTGCCGATAATGCCGCCGCTGCCGCCACGATTGTCGATGACCACGGGCTGGCCCATGGTTTCGGTGAGTTCAATACCAATCAGGCGCGCAATGATGTCGGTGCCGCCGCCAGGGGCGAAGGGCACGATCAGGCGTATGGGTTTGTTGGGATAATTTTGCGCGCACACCGCGCCAGCGCAAAACAAAACAGCTACCAGAAAATATTTTAATAAATGAAGCAACAGGTTTTCTCCGACGAAAATTGAGTACGCAATCGTTGGCAGATTATAGACGAAAGCCCCTAGTCATCCGCCCAATATGTGAGCCGCGGCGTGGCTCGGAATTCGCAGCGTGGTAAAGTTAATCATCTTCTACTATGCCATTCTGAAAAGGCCGCAAGCTTATGAAAATCGTCCGCGTCAAAGCCCATGCCATGTCGATGAAGCTCGACAAAATCTACTGGACCTCGCGCGCACCGTGGG
>JAYUAH010000567.1:0-3720 GCA_043741415.1 Betaproteobacteria bacterium | reverse complement strand
ACGGCGTAAATTTTTCCGGCGTGCGGGAATTTTTGCGGCGGTGGCAGCCCTCGCTGGCGGCATCGGCCTGCACGCCCAGGCGCAAGGCGGCACGGGATTTCGCGGCGGAATTTTCGGCGGGCCTATGGATGCGGCGCAGATGGATGAACGCATCGAGCGCATGCTGAAACATTTGTATGTCGAAATCAACGCGACACCGGAGCAACAACAAAAGCTCGCGCCGATCGTAAAACAGGCGCTCAAGGATTTGCAGCCGCTGCGCGGCCAAATGCAAGATGCGCGCAAGCAGGCAATCGGTTTGATGAGCGCCGAGCACATTGATCGTGCCGCGATGGAACGCCTGCGTGCGGACCAACTGCAGACGGCGGATACCATGTCCAAGCGCCTGTCGCAGGCGCTGGCTGATGCGGCTGAAGTACTGACCCCCGCACAGCGTGCGGAGCTGGCCAAGCGTATGGAACGGCATCACGGCATGCGGCATCACGGGTAAAATGGATTGATGCCCCCGCGCATACTCCTCATCGAAGATGATGCCCGCCTTGCCGCGATGGTGGCGGATTATCTCGGCGCCGCGGGGTTGCGCGTGAGTGTGGCAGGCGCGGGCGAGGCCGGATTGGCTTTGCTCGCGCGTGAGCCGTTTGACGCCGTGGTGCTGGATTTGATGTTGCCGGATATCGATGGGCTCGACGTCTGCCGGCGCCTGCGTGTGACCTCCGATTTACCGGTGCTGATGCTCACCGCGCGCGGTGATTCCGCGGATCGCGTGGTGGGGCTTGAACTTGGGGCCGACGATTATTTGCCCAAGCCGTTCGAGCCGCGTGAACTGCTGGCGCGGCTGCGGGCGATTTTGCGGCGTGGCCGCACGCGCAATGCCGACGTGTTGCGCTACGGGCGCTTGGAAATCGACCGTGCGGCGCGTGCGCTGCGTGTGGATGGTGAAGCGCGCACGATCACGTCTTATCAGTTTGCGCTACTGGTGGCGCTGGCCGAAAACGCGGGCCGCGTGTTGACGCGCGAGCAGTTGATGGATCAGGTGAAGGGCGAAGCGCTGGAAGCATTTGACCGCTCGATCGACGTGCATGTGTCGCGCATACGCCAGGCGATCGAAGATGATGCCAAGCACCCGCGGCGCATTATTACCGTGCGCGGCGCGGGTTACCTGTTTGCCAAGGCGCAGGACTGACGTGAAGCGACTCTACCTGCGTATTTACCTCGCGGTGCTGGCGAGCCTGACGGTGCTCGCGCTGGCGGCGGGCGTTTTCTGGCACCACTTTTCAGACGACGGCCCGCCCGGCCAGATGGCCGAGGCCATCGCCACCCTCGCTCTGAATTCGCTGCCGCCGGCTGTTGCCCCGCGTGTCGAGCAGCAGGCGGCGCTCGACCGCATATTCGCCAATCTGCGTGTGGATCTTGCGCTGTATGACGCCGCTCTCACGCCACTGGCCGCGGTCGGTGCGCCGCTGCCGCCGCTCGCGCGGGATCGGCTGCGCAGCGGCCGCCTGTTTCGCCTGCGCGGCCCGCCGGTGTGGGCGGTGCGTCTCGCGGACGAGCGCTGGCTGGTGGCGCGCGTACCGCATGGCCGCATCGGCGCGCCGTACGGCGCAGTGGCGATGCTCGCGTTGCTGGCGCTGGCCATCGGTATCGGCGCCTATCCGGTGGTGCGCCGTCTCACGCGCCGTTTGGAGCGTTTGCAAAAAGGGGTGGAGGCGCTCGGCGCCGGCACCTTGTCTACGCGCGTAGCGGTCGAAGGTAAGGACGAAGTCGCGCGCCTTGCCGAGAGTTTTAACCGTGCCGCCGAACGCATCGAGAATCTGATTGGCGCGCACAAAACGCTGCTCGCCAATGCCTCGCACGAGTTGCGCACACCGCTCGCGCGTATTCGCATGGGGGTGGAGTTTCTGAAATCCGGCGCGGACGCCACGCGCAGCCGCGACCTGGAGCGCGACATCAGCGAACTCGATGCGTTGATCGAAGAAATTCTGTTGGCGAGCCGGCTCGATGCCGTGCCGAAGCAGGCACGTTGGAAGACGTGGACGTGCTGGCGCTGGCCGCCGAGGAATGCGCGCGCTATGACAGCGCAACGCTGGCGGGTGAGCCGGTCACGATCAAAGGCGATGCACGCTTGCTGCGGCGCGTGATTCGCAACTTGCTGGAAAACGCAAAACGCCACGGCGCACCGCCCATCGCCGTGAAACTTCGTGCGCGCGATCACAAGGCCGAGCTGACGGTGTGCGATCACGGCCTGGGCGTGCCCGACACCGAGCGCGAACGCGTATTCGAGCCGTTCTATCGCTATTCAAATTCTGCCGGCGGCGCCGCCAGTGGCACCGGATTGGGTCTTTCACTGGTGCGCCAGATCGCGCGCCGGCACGGCGGCGATGCGTTTGCAGAAGGCAACTGCTTTCGCGTCGAGCTGCGGCTCTAGCGCGAGCGGCGCTCAGGTATCATGATTGTCTTTCCAAGCGGGAGGAGAATCATGTCGATAACGAAGCTTTGTTTGCTTGTACTGTCCGCTGCTGCACTTGCCGGTGGTGGAAGCGCACAGTTACTGGCGCAAAATTTTCCCACCAAACCCATCCGCATTGTCGTGCCGTTTCCGGCGGGCGGCACCACGGACGTAGTGGCGCGCCTGGTGGCGCAGCGCATGGGCGATTCGATGGGGCAGCCGGTGGTAGTGGATAACCGCGGCGGCGCGGGCGGCGCGCTGGGCGCGGACATCGTGGCGAAATCCAATCCCGACGGCTACACGCTGCTGATGCACAACGTTACCTTTCCGCTGTCGTCGGTGGCGCAAACGCTGGCGAAGCGTTCGCCGTTCGATGCCGAGCGTGATTTCGCCGGCGTATCGATTGCGGTGTATGTGCCGTTTGTGCTGACCGCGAATCCCAGTGTGCCGGTAAAAGACCTGCGCGAATTCACCGCGCTGCTGCGTGGTAAACCCGATCTGCAATACAACTACGGTTCCACCGGCCCCGGCTCGGCCATGCATGTGCTCGGCGAAAGCTTGAAGCGCGACGGCAAATTCGAGATGACGCATGTGGCCTACAAGGGTGCTGCACCGCTGAAGCTGGAACTGCTGAGCGGGCGCATTCAGTTTGGCGGCGATCAACTGTCAACGTCGCTGCAGGAAATCCGCGCCGGTCAATTGAAAGCGCTGGCCACCAACGGCTCGAAGCGTATTTCAATATTGCCGGATGTGCCCACGGTGCGCGAGCAGGGTTTTCCCGCGCTGGAGTTCGAAGGCTGGAACGGTCTCTTCGCACCGGCGAAAACACCCAAAGCCGTGATCGACCGGCTGCAACGCGAAACCGCAGCGGCGGTGCGTCATCCCGACCTGGTAAAACGGTTTAATGATCTGGGTGCCGAGTCGGTCGGCTCATCGGCGGACGCACAAAAAGCGATGCTGGTTAAGCAGATGGATCAGTTTCGGCCGGTGATACGCGAGATGAAGCTCGATTGACGACGTACAGTGCGATACTCGTTAAGTAAAGGAATAACAACATGGAACTCAAAGGTTGCACCGCCATCGTCACCGGTGGCAGCGGTGGATTGGGCGAACGCATTTGCCACGCGCTGGCATTGAACGGCGTCAACGTGGTGGTGAACTACACTGCATCGGAAGCCAAGGCAAAAAACGTTGCCGATGAAATCGCCAAGCTCGGCGTGCGCGCCATCGCCGTACGTGCCGATGTCACGGACGTTGCCGCGGTCGCGCGCATG
>JAYUAH010000566.1:0-3722 GCA_043741415.1 Betaproteobacteria bacterium | reverse complement strand
CGAGCAGCGTCGCCAACGCGGTGAGACGCGCGCGAAACACCGCCACATCCGCGCTGTGCGGCACATCAATCAGCGCGAGATCGTTGGGCCACGGCGGCGCCTGCTGTGACGAGGTTGTTTCGTAGAGCGCCCAGTCGGCGTCTTGCCAGACCGTGGTGCCGAAAGCGATGGCTGCCAACGCCAGCACCCATCCGCTCACCCATAGCCACCAGCGCGGTCGCGGCATGCTTAGTACCTGCCGGGGCGCACGCCGGTGGATTCATAGGTCTTCAAGCGCTGCAAGGCTTCGGCCATTTTTTCTTTCGCGCCGTATTGCCCGAGACGCGTGGCAATGGCCCAGCACGCGGCGATTTGCCGGTAGCTGTCAACGACGTCGGCATCGACCGGCCGTGGGCTTAATGACAAACGCATGGTGAGTGCGCGCTCGTTTTGCGCGAGGCCGGTGGTGATGTCCTCACCGCGGCACAACGCAGCGCCGTGTCGCGCGATGACCTCGGCGAGTTGCGTATGTATTTGATTTTGAAAGAGTTTTTCACGTAGCGCCACGGCACGGCCGTATGCCTCAGCGGCGCTGCGATCATCACCGGCGCGTGTCGCCAGCAGCGCGAGATTGATGTGGCTGGAGGCCAGCTCCGGGTGTGGACTGTCGCCGTAAATCCGCTCGCGCATTTGCAGCGCACGACGCTGATAATCCGTTGCGGCCGCAGCGTTGGTCTCCAGATTTCCCATGGCTTCAAGATTGCGCGCGACAGCAGCACTGTCGCGTCCCTCGGCCAATTGCAAGTTGGCCTGCAACGAGCGCCCGGTGTACTCGCGCGCCTTGTAGGCATCGCCCACACGGCGCCACGCCAGCCCCAGATTGCCTTCCACTTGTGCCACGCGCCGCTGCGCGGTGTTCGGCGACAATGCTTTGTTCACCGCCAATGCCGATTCAAGATAGTTCACCGCGCCCTTCAGGTCGCCTTGTTCGAGCGCGGTGGCGCCGAGGTTGTTGAGTGCCCGCGCGCGCCACGGTTCGTCCTGCGCGCCTTGCGCCATGGTCAGCATGCGATTGAAATAACTCAGCGCGTTGCCGTAATTGCGGCGCGCAAGCCAGGTGAGGCCCATATTATTCAGCGCCGCCATCTGACCATCGTGATCTTTGCGCTGCTCGGCCTGCTTCAGATCGGTCTCGTATTGCTTCAATGCCTGATCGCTGTGCGTATAGCGGCGCACGGCTTCCACGGCCGGCCATTGCTCGCGCGACTTGCCCTGCGCATCCAGCGTTTCTTGCTCCAGCATATCCACCGGGCGGCCGGTGTCCTGCATCAACGTCGGCACCTCGCGCTGCACGGCTACGCGGCCCTCGATGACCTGCATGGCGCCTTCGCCACCGGCACCGGCCCGCAGTTCAAACACGGTGCCGCGCACCAGTGCGACGAAGCGATTGAAATCGACATTAAAAAAACTCAACGCGCGCTGCACATCAAAACGCGCACTACCGCTGAGCAGGTTATGCGCTTCACCGGTGGCGCTGATACGCGCGGCGCTAAAGCGCGAATCGGGCGCGAGTTCGATGCGATTGCCGTTGGCGGTTTGCAGCACCACGACCGTGCGCGCCGGCACGCCGATTTCGACGCCCTCGGTCAACGGTTGTCCTGCCTGCATTGGCAACGGCGTGGGCGTGCGCTGCGGTGGCACAAACTGTGTAATCATCACCGCCACGTCGACCACTGTGCCCTCGACGCGGATTTCCACCACGCGCAGCGCCTGCGCTGTGGCCGCCGTTGAAAGACACAGCAGCAGCGCGGCAAATGCCGTCGTCAATCGCCCTTGATGCCGCCTGCTTTGATCACGTTGCCCCATTTAGCCATCTCGGTGTCGATGAATTTGGCGGTCTGCTGCGGATTGGGATTGTCAGCCACAAAGCCCTGTGCCGCAAGGCGCGGCGCCATATCGGGCCGCGCATACACCCACGCAAAATCGGCGTGCAGTTTGTCGACGATGTGCGGCGGCGTGTTCGCGGGTGCCAGTGCGGCAAACCAGCCATCCACCACATAGCCCTGCAAACCCGATTCGTGCGCCGTGGGAATATCCGGTGCGGCGATGGCCCGCTTCAACCCGGTTACCGCGAGACCTTTCAATTTGCCCGATTTGATGAATGTCATCGCAGCGCCCAACGCGGTGTTCAAAATCTGCACTTGCCCGGAGACGATGGCACCGTTCGATGCGCCCGCGCCCTTGAACGGCACATGGATCATTTCCACGTGCGCCATACGCTTGAACAACTCCATCGCCAGATGCCCGCTGGTGCCCACGCCTGACGAGGCGTAGACCACGGTGTTGGGTTTAGCCTTGGCCAGCGCGATCAGTTCTTTTACTGAACGGACGGGCAGCGATGGATGCGCCACCAGCACATTCGGCGAAGTGGCCAGTACGGTGATCGGCGAAAAATCCTGCGGCGTGCGGTACGGCAGTTTGTACAAAAAAGGATTCGCCGCATAGCCGAGCGCGACCACCAGCAAGGTGTAACCGTCCGGCTCGGATTTAGCGACAATCTCACTGCCAATAATGCCGCCTGCACCCGCACGATTGTCCACCACCAGTTGCTGGCCATTCCAACGCTCAGGCAATTCTTGCGCCAGCATGCGCGATAGAATATCCAGTGCGCCACCCGGTGTGGACGGCACCACCACGCGCACGGGACGCACAGGATAGTCCGCCGCGCGAACAACACTGGCGCTCGTGAGCAGCAGCACGCCCAGCATTGCAACTGAGCTTAATTTAAAACGTAGACGCATCGGCGTATCGCTAGACTAAAAGCGTGATTGTAATCGTCCGCAATGCGGGGCGTGTGCCTGGCGGATTTCGTCGTGTCATAATTACGCATCACTTGCTTACACATCCGTTGCATCTCACCATTCACCACTCATCATATTTTCATAGGGAGTACACACCATGTCGAGTCTGACACCCATACGCCGCGTGGTTACCGGTAACGACGCACAAGGCCGCTCGAACGTCACGTGGGACGGTGCTGCACCGAATTCGCACGAAGCCTCGCTCGGCTCGGGCCGCGGCCATACCGACATTTGGGTGTGGCATGAAACACCGCTGCCGATCAACGGCACGAATGATGATGGCAATCTCGATTATGTTTTTTCCGGCCCGATGGGCGGCGGACATTTTCGCGTGGTGCAGGCCAAGGCCAGGCCCGCGACCTACGATCGCGCGAAAGATCCCGACGTCATCGCGCCGCACCTGCCCAAGCCGCGTGTGCCCGGCCAGGGCCTGTGGGATCGCGGCGGCAATTCGCTCTACGAATCGGCGATGCACAAAACACAAACGCTCGACTACGGCATCGTGATTCACAACGGGCGTGATCTGGTGCTCGATGATTGCCGCCTGCCGATGAAAGTCGGCGACATCGTATGTCAGGTCGGTGCGTGGCATCAATGGGTGTTCCCCGACGGCGCACAAATGGCCTTCGACATGATCTGGGCCGATTTCGGTAAAGACGGCAAAGGCCTCGCGCACGGCAACGACAAGCCATTGCCCGCGCCCAAGCTGCCGGCCGGCGTGAAACCCGCACGGCGCATCGTCAGCATTGATCGCACCGAAGGCCGCGGCGAATTGGTGGGCGATACCGCCGCGCCCGATGTGCGGATCGACCCTGCGCGTCCTGGTTATGCATCACATCGCCTGTGGGTAGCCGACACCTGCCCGCCTAAAATGGTCTACGA
>JAYUAH010000565.1:0-3723 GCA_043741415.1 Betaproteobacteria bacterium | reverse complement strand
TGCACCGCTATCGCTGACTGCCCGTGTCTGAAGCGGCATAAAGCACCACCGCCTCACGCGCCAGCGCTTAATCCGGCATCAACGCAAACGTCCACGCCGAACCACCTGTCGGGATGATATTGCCCGCCGAACGGCTGGGATTGGCGCCGCCGCGTCCCGACAACACCGTCACGTATTGCACGCCTTTATGGGTGTAGGTGATCGGTGGCGCGTTGACGCTGGAACCAGTTTTGAATTGCCAAATTTGTTTACCGGTATCCTGATCGAGCGCGATGAATTCGCCGGTGAGCTTGCCGGTAAACAAGAGACCGCCATCGGTGCCGAGCGTGCCGGCGGAAATGGCAAAGTCGCGCAGCGGCACTTTCCACGTAATCTTGCCGCTCAGCGGATTCATCGCGATGTGATAGCCGGTGATCTCGGGAATCTTGGAACTGGTTTCAATGCCGGTGTAACCGGCGCCCACGATCAATTTTTCATCTACGAATTTCATCACCCGCAAAATTTCCCACGAGTTCAGATACATTAACCCGGTCTTCGCGTTGTAGGCCGACAAGGTGGCGTTGGTGCCCAGGCGCGGATTCAAATCGATGGTCTCGCCCTTGATCGCGCGATCGAGCAAATCGGTGAGCACGGGCCGCCCGGTTTTCAGATCAATGTATTTCGCCCAGTTTTGCGCGGTGAACGGGTGCGCGGCAATCAACTTGCCGTTGGTGCGGTCGATCACATACAAGAAGCCGTTCTTGTTGGCATTGAGCAGCACTTTGCGCGGCTTGCCCTCGACTTGGATGTCGGCAATGATGCTTTCCGCGGTGCCGTCAAAATCGAAGCTGTCGTTCGGCAGATATTGGTAGTACCACACCATCTCACCGGTCTTGGGGCGAATCGCCAGCACGCTCGCGGCATACAGACTATCCATGCCCGCGCGGTATTTTGGGTTGTACGGCTCGGCGTTGCCGGTGCCGATGTAAAACAGATCAAGTTCCGGATCGTACGAGCCCGGCTGCCAAGTTGTGCCGCCGCCGTACTTCCACGCGTCGGGCAAGTCTTTGTTGGGCCAGGTCTCGGAGCCCTTTTCGCCGGGCGCGGGGATGGTCCAGGTACGCCACAGCAGCTTGCCGGTTTCGGGATCGTAACCATCGAGGAAACCGCGCGCCGTGCGGTCGCCACCTGCGGTGCCGGAAATCAACACGCCGTTGGCGATGGTGGGCTGCACGATGCCGCCGTAGCTTTCTTTCCACTCGGCGAATTTGGTTTTCCAGATTTCCTTGCCGGTTTTCATATCGAGCGCAACCACATAACCGTCGATGTTCTGGCGGAACAGTTTGCCGTTGTAGAGCGTCGCAGCGCCGCGCAGGTAAGCGCCGCCGGTGGCGACGCGCAGCGCCGCGCGGTCAAAGTTCACCGGCGTGCGCCAGATTTGGCGGCCGGTGGCCACGTCAATGGCGAAGGTCCAGTTGCCGTTCACCACATACATCACGCCGTTGTAGACCGTGGGCTGCGACAGCTCGCCCATGTCGTTGGCGAGGCTGAAGTTCCAGATCGGCACCAGCTTTTTGATGTTGGATTTGTTGATTTGCTTCAGCGGGCTCCACATCTTCAAGTCGTAACCCATGCCGAAGGTCAACACGTTTTCTGTATTTTTGCCGTCGGTCAGTAACTCTTGTGCGGTTTGTGCGTGAGCCAATGCACAACACGCGCTGAGCAGTACGGCTATCCATAGTTTCTTCATCATCACTCTCCCTTTAAAATTACTTTTCACCTGTCGAAAAATAGGCCCACAACGCCGCAATCTCGTCCGCCTTCAACACATCACCCCACGGCGGCATATTACCCTTGCCGTTGGTCACGGACTGAATAAAGCGCTGCCGGTCGTCCTTGGGTATCGTCGCCAGGTCAATCGCCCACTCCGGATTTTTCATGCGATTGCCGTGACAAGTGGCACAGTTGGTGGCGTAGATTTCGCCGCCCTGTTTGATCTGCGCCGGTGTCACTGCAACCGGCGCATTCTGCGCCCACGCGCTCGCGCAGATCAACACCGCGCCCGAAATACCATAACGCATCATTCGGCTTACTCCGGCATTAATGCAAAGGTCCACACCGCGCCACCCGGCGGCACGTTCTCATTGTAGCGCGCAGCGGAACTGCCACCACGCCCCGACAGCACACTGACATACTGCACACCCTTATGCGTAAAGGTAATCGGCGGCGCGTTCACGCTCGATCCCGTTTTAAACTGCCATAGTTGTTTGCCGTTATCGATATCAAGCGCAATCGTCTCGCCGGTGATTTTGCCGGTAAACAACAGCCCGCCGTCGGTGGCGAGCATGCCTGCCGAACTCGGCGCATCCATCAGCGGCGTCTCCCACACCACCTTACCGGTGAGCGGTTCGATCGCGCGGTGATGCCCCACCGGCTCGCCCTGCGGTGTCATCCCGGTGGATTCGATGCCGGTTGAGCCCGTACCGAGCACGAATTTGAAATCGACAAATTTCATGACGCGCGCAAGATTCCAGGTATTGGCGTAAATCAAATTGGTTTTCGGATTGAATGCAATCAGCGTGGCATTGGTGCCGCGCGAGGGAAACACATCCACCGTTTCGCCCTTGATCGCGCGATCGAGCAGATCGGTCAACACCGGACGTCCGGTGTTTTTGTCGATGTGTGTGGCCCAGTTCACCCGCACATAAGGGTTCGCCGCGATCAGCTTGCCGTTGGTGCGATCCACCACGTACAAAAAGCCGCCCTTGTGCGCACTGATCAGCACCTTGCGCATCTGGCCTTCGACCCGCAGGTCCGCCATCATCCACTCGGCGGTCGAGTCGAAGTCGAAGCTGTCGTTGGGATTGGTCTGGTAGTACCACACCACCTCGCCGGTCTTGGGCCGCAACGCCATCACGCAGGTGGTGCACAGGCTATCCATGCCGTCGCGGTACTTCGGGTTGTACGGCTCCGCGTTGCCGGTGCCGATGTACAGCAGATCGAGCTCCGCGTCGTACGACGCCTGCTGCCAGGTGGCGCCGCCGCCATACTTCCACGCGTCCGGCCAGGTTTTGTGCGGCCAGGTTTCGGATCCTTTTTCGCCAGGCGCAGGGATGGTCCAGGTGCGCCACAGGCGTTTGCCGGTAGTTGGATCGTAGCCTTCGATAAAGCCGCGCGTGGTACTGTCGCCGCCGCCCATGCCGGAAACCAGCACGCCGTTAAACACATTGGGCGCGACCACGCCCTTGTAACCCTCTTTCCATTCGCCAAATTTTTGTTTCCGGATTTCCTTGCCGGTTTTCATGTCGAGCGCGACCACATGTGCATCGATGGTCTGGCGGAATAACTTGCCGTCGTAGATGGTCGCTGCGCCGCGCGTGATCACACCGGTGGAAGCGACTCGCAGCGCGCCACGATCATAGTTGGTCGGCGTGCGCCAGATCTCACGTCCGCTAGCCACATCGATGGCAAACGTAAATTCCGCGCTCACCACATACATCACACCGTTGTAGACCGTCGGTTGCGACAACTCGCCGCTGGTCGTCGCGGTGCTGAAACTCCACACGGGCACCAGACGCTTCACGTTCGACTTGTTGATCTGCTTCAGCGGGCTCCACATTTTCAGGTCGTAGCCCATGCCGTAGTTCACGACGTTGTCGGTGTTCTTGTTGTTACGCAGTTCCTCGATGCTTTGCGCGTGCGCACCGCCCGTCAGCGCCGCGGCGAGAATGCATTGTAAGTATT
>JAYUAH010000564.1:0-3725 GCA_043741415.1 Betaproteobacteria bacterium | reverse complement strand
CGATGAACTCGGCGCGGCTGATGGTGAGTTCATCCAGCGGCAGCAGCGGTGCAAACATATGCCAGCTATGGCCGTCGTCACCCTTCGCCGGCAACAGCAGCGACGGCTCGGTACGTAGTAGTTTCAGGTAGCGCAGCGCCAGCGCGCGCCGGCGTTTGTTGAACTGCTCAAGCTTGCGTAACTGTCCGAGGCCGACGCAGGCCGCAACGTCGGTGAGATTGTATTTTCCGCCGGCTTCAACGATATCGATCTGCCCGTGGGCATCGCGTTGTATGCCGTGAAAGCGCAACACGTCCACGCGCTTGGCTTCGACTGGATCGGCGAGCGCAATCGCGCCGCCTTCGATGGTGGTCATGTTCTTGTTGGGGTGAAAGCTGAAGCACACCAGATCACCGAAGCTGCCGATGCGCTTGCCCTTCCACGCGGAGCCGATTGCGTGCGCTGCGTCTTCCACCACGCGCAGGCCTTTGCGCTTGGCGAGTGTATATAGCGCATCCATGTCCACCGGCAGTCCCGCGAAATGCACCGGCATAATCGCCTTGGTGCGCGATGTCACGGCTGCCTCTGCCTTGACCACATCGATATTGCGGGTGGCCAGATCGACATCCACAAACACCGGTTTCGCACCCAAACGCACCACCACATTGGCGGTGGCGGCGAACGTCATCGCAGGCACAATCACTTCATCACCGGCACCGACGTTACAGACTTGCAGGGCCACTTCCAGCGCTCCGGTGGCCGAGGTGAAGGTTTTGACGGCGCGGCCGCCGACATAGTCGCTCAGCGCAGCTTCGAAGGCCTGCACATTCGGCCCGGTGGTGATCCAGCCGGAGCGCAATACCTTGCCCACTGCGCGTATGGTGGCTTCGTCGATGGTGGGACGCGTGAACGGCAGGAGTGCCGCTTTGCTTGTAGTTTTTTGTTTAGCCATTTCAGCTTCTAGCGACAATGAACACGCCCAAAATAATAATGCCGATGCCGACGATGCGCGCGGGCGTCACCGCTTCGCCAAAAAAATACCAGGCGGCCAGCGCATTGAGCACATAACCGAACGACAGCATCGGATAGGCGATGCTCACTTCCACCCGCGACAGCGCCATGATCCACACCACCACGCTCACCACATAGCAGGCCAGGCCGCCCACGATGAACGGCTGCGTGGCGAGTTTCCAGCCCACCGGCAGCACATTGGCTGCTGAAAATTCAAACGCGCCGACCGCGTTGGTGCCGGCCTTCAACAATAGTTGCGCTACGGCGTTGAGCAGCACACCACACATCACCAGCGTGAACGACAGGGCGCTCATGGTGCGATCCTTTTCATTTGTTGCCGGCCGCGTCGGGTTTTTTGACGACCATGCGGCGTAGATCCTTGCCGATGATTTGCATCGGTAAACCGTCACTTTCGAGCTTAGCATAGGTCGCCGGCTCCATGATGGCCAGCGCCTTCGGGTTTCTATTCCAAGCGGCTACGAAGCTCGCCAGGTCGGGCAGCCATAGATCGGGTTCTTGTTCCAGCCCGTACGCCATTTCGTCGGCATACTCCACCAGCGTGAGCGGGCGTTTGATGTAAAAATCCAGCGTCTGATCGTAATTACGCACGCTGTAAAACGGAATGTCGTTCGAGATGTGCGCTTTGATTTGCTGCGCCAGACCGTAAGCGGAATAAGAGGGCGACAAGCTGTTATGGCCCAGCGCGGCGATCAGTGTCGTAGCGAACGCGCCGCAAGCGATAGCCGTAATCGCAAGCGCGCGCTGCCCGCGGAAACCAGCCCATGCCGCGAACAGGAAGCACGCCAAGCCCGCAGCGCCGGCAGCGAAAATCCATGGCGTGTATAGCGCGAATAATTCGGCGGGCACAAACTCGTTGGCCCAGCGCGATGCATAAGGTGAGTAGGCGACGATGGCGCCCGCGCCCAGCGCCAATAGCGCCGCATTCCACAAAAGCAACCGGGCTTGTGCCGGCGCCAGCGCGTGCGCGAGCAGCAGGGCGAGCGCGGGAAATATCGGCATGATGTAGGAAGGCAGCTTGGAACCCGACAGCGAAAAGAACAAGAAAATCAGTACCACCCACAGCAGCAAAAAACGCCGCGGCTGGAAGGTGGCGCGGTCCTGCGTATCGCGCCAGGCGCTGATCAGGGCACGCAGCAAATAGAGCAGCCATGGCAGCATGCCGAATGCGAGCACCGGCAAAAAATACCACCAGCCGCCGGAGCGCCGGTGCACTTTGCTGGTGAAGCGCGCAAAGTGTTCGCGGATAAAAAAGAAATCGAAAAATTCGGGATTGGCCTGCTGCACCAGTACAAACCACGGCACTGCAATCACCGCAAAAATGCTTACTCCCCAGCCCCAGCGCAAACGGCCGAGCAGGCGCCAGTCGCGTTGCAAAATAATGTAGGCGACCAGCACGCCGCCGGGCAGCACGATGGCCACCAGCCCTTTGCTTAGCATCGCCAGTGCCGCGCTGGCCCACGCGGCGAGTATCCATGGGCTGTTCGTGCGCTGGCTATCGCGCTGTGTATCGCCCAGGCCCAGCAGCAAGCACAGCAGCGTTGCGCTCATGAACAGGGTCAGTCCCATGTCCAGCGTGTTGATCTGCCCCACCATGATAAAGCCGGGACTGCTGGCGAGTATCAGTGCCGCATAAAACGCGATTTTTTCGCCGAACAGTTGCCGGCCCGCAAAAAAAACCAGCAGCAGACACAGCATGCCGCTGAGCGCGGGCCACAAGCGTGCGGTCCAGTGGTGCTGGCCAAACACGGTGTAGGCGGTGGCCGTGGCCCAATACTGCAACGGCGGCTTTTCAAAATACTTGATCGCGTTAAGCCGCGGTGTCAGCCAATCGCCGGTGGCGACCATTTCGCGCGGAATTTCTGCGTAGCGTCCTTCATCGGGCCGCACCAGTTTGCGCATGTCCAGCACGCCAAACCATACCGCGGCAAAAACCAATACGAGGGCGAGCAATGCGCGGCGGCTGAGAGCAGGTTCAGGTAGTTTCAAAGTGCCGGCGATTATAGCCGAAGGCCGCGCTAACTGGTTGTTTGTAACACGATTTCCGCCAGGCGCTGGTAGGTGCCGTTGCTGCTGTCAGTGGCGGTGACGACCGGCGCGCGATGCAGCGTCGGGTAGTGCCGTGTGATGGCGCGCGTATACGACGGATCGTAGTGGCGCGTCAGCAAAGCCTCGGTGAGTTCATCCCAGCGTTGCTCGCCGGCGAGTGCATGCCAATGCGCGATCACTTCGCGGCCGTGCAAATCGACCAGGCAATCCAGTTGCGTCGACAGCAGCGCGGGATACTGCAAAAAATGCGCGTAATCTTCTTTCAACAAGGCCACGCGCACGGCAGTCGACGCTTCCAAAATGATCGGCGTGCCGGCCCACATCGCCGCAATCAGTGCCTCGGGCACGCGCAGCACGCCGATTTTTTTGCTTTCGGATTCTACGTAGACCGGACGCGCCGGATCAAACTGGCGCAGCGCGTGCCACACGTGGCTGTCAAACATTTTTTGCGGTGGTTGCGGAAAGTTGGGCAGATTGCCGAGCACCGAGCCACGGTGCGCGGCGAGTGCTTCCAGATCCAGCACTTGCGCACCTGCGGCTTGCAGCGCGATGAGCAAACGGCTTTTGCCGGTGCCGGTCATACCGCACACAATACGCCAGTCCAATGGGGCCGGCAGCACCGCCAGATCGGCGATCACGGCGCGGCGGTAGGCCTTGTAACCGCCGTC
>JAYUAH010000563.1:0-8663 GCA_043741415.1 Betaproteobacteria bacterium | reverse complement strand
GCAGCGACACGAACAAGGGGATGTTGCCGAGCGGGTCCATGACCAGCAACAGAATGACAACGGCGGAGGTGAGCGAGACGTCCATAGGGTTTTCAGAGATTACGCGAAAGCGCGCTGATTGCAAATGTCGGGCGCGGTCACATGCTTGACGAGCCGTGTAGCGGGGCGGCATGATGCGCTGCGTACATCGCGATTTCTTTCCTCGATCAGCAACCCATGACTGAGAACCTTCAGCAACCCCAGAGCAAGCGCCGCGGCCCACTCGATGGTGTGCGCGTGCTGGATTTGTCGCGCGTGCTGGCGGGACCGTTTTGCTCGCTGATCCTGGCTGACCTGGGCGCGGAAGTGATCAAGGTCGAAGAGATCGGCACTGGCGACCAAACGCGCACCATCCCGCCGTTCGTTAACGGCGAGAGCCATTATTTTCTGTCGATCAATCGCAACAAAAGCAGTGTAGCCATCGACGCACGCACTGAAACGGGCCGCGAACTTTTGTTGAAGCTCGCGCTGCAATGCGATGTGGTGCTGGAGAATTTTCGGCCGGGGGTGATGGATCGGCTGGGCTTGAGCTATGAACGCTTGCACGCGTTAAAGCCGCGAATCATCCTGTGTTCGATCAGCGGCTTCGGTGCCACGGGGGCGATGCGCGATAAGCCCTCGTTCGATCTGGTGACACAGGCGTTAAGCGGCGTGATGAGCATCAACGGTTACGCGGACGGCACGCCGACCAAGCTCGGTTTGCCGCTGGGCGACATCGGCGGCGGCTTGTGGGCCGCGCTGGGCGTGATGGCGGCGCTGAATGAACGGCACGCTACCGGCGAGGGTTCGCACGTCGATTTGAGTTTGCTGGAAGGGTTGATGGGATTACTCGGTTACTTGGCGGAAATTTATTTTGTCACCGGTGAAAGCCCCGGGCGCATGGGCAACAGCCATCACAACATCGTGCCCTATGGTCTGATGCCGGTGAAAGATGGGCACATAGTGCTCGCTTTGCATGTGGGTGAATTCTGGCGCAAATTCTGTCGCGCCATTGCGCGTGACGATTTGATTGTCGATGCACGCTTTCGCACGGTGAAAGACCGCCACAAAAACCGCGTGGAACTCGAACGGCAGATTACAGAAATTATGCTAGCCAAAACGGTGGCGCAGTGGCAGCAGATTCTGGACGCCGCCGACGTGCCGCATGCGCCGGTGAACAGCATTGGGCAGGCGGTGAATCAGCCCATCGTGCGCGAGCGTGGTTTTGTGAAAGAGCTTCAGCACCCGACCGCCGGCACGGTCAAGGTGATCGGCAGTCCGCTGCGTTTCGAAGGCCGTTATGAAGAACCGCGATTGGAGCCGCCGCCGCTGCTGGGTGAGCATACACGCGCGGTGCTCGGTTCGCTCATCGGATTAAGTGATGCCGAGATCGAGCGGCTGATTCGTGAAAAAGTTATTGCTGTGTCCGTGCAATCCACGGAAAACCGTCATTCGAAATAGAAGGACTAACGATGGCACAAGGCATCGCCACCGAAGAAGAACTCGCACGCATCCGCGCCAAGATCGGCCAGAAAGTCACCATCAACGAGCCGCCGTATCTCACCGAGGTGACGCGCGATGCGGTACGGCAATGGGCGCAGGCCACGGGCGACCGCAACAAACTGTTCACCGATGACGCGTATGCGCGCGCCTCTTGCCACGGCAGCCTGCTGGCGCCGCCGTGTCAGCTTTATGCGTACAGCCGCATTTCAATAGGCTATCGCGGCGGCCTTCCCGGCGTGCATTCTTTTTTTGCCGGCTCGCACTGGCGCTGGCACGAGCCGATTAAAGTGGGTGAGCGCATTGAGCCGGAAGTCACCTTCAAGGGGCTCGACGAGTTGACGAGCCGTTTCGCGGGACGCATGTTCAAGCAGATTTCGCTGATACGTTATCTCAATGGCGAGGGCCGCGAATTGGCGCAGGCGGATTCGTGGGGCATGCGCGTGGAGCGCGTCGCCGCCAAGGAAAAAGGCAAATACAAAAAACTCGAACTCGCCGAGCCGTATACGCGCGAAAAAATCGAGGAGATCGGAGCGCTTTACGCGCAAGAAAAATGCCGCGGCAGCGACACGCTGTATTTTGAAGACGTGACGGTGGGTGATGCGATTCCATCGATTATTCGCGGGCCCTACACCGCCACCATCGCGGTAGCTTTTGAGCAGGCGTGGGGCGGCTTGTACATCAAGGCGCACGGTTACTGGTTTGATTACCTGCGGCGCCATCCGGCGGCGGGTATCGCCAACAGCTATAACATTCCGGAGCCGCCGGAAGCGGTGCATTGGGATTCGGCGCTGGCGCGTTCGGTGGGTGTACCGGAGGCCTATGACTACGGCCCGGAGCGCGTGGCATGGGTGGCGACCCTGCTGACCAACTGGATCGGTGATGATGGTTTTTTGAAAGAACTCTATTGTGAAGTGCGGCGCTTTAATATGATCGGCGACCTCACCACCTGCCGCGCGAAAGTGGTGGCTAAGGAAATGATCGACGAGCGCAGCGGCACGGTGAAGCTCGACGTAGAGGCCGTGGATCAGCGCGGTGATTCGACGGCGAGTGGTTGGGCCGTCGTGCAATTGCCACGCCGGTCGCTGTGATCAAACCTTGTTTTTGTAAGTATTTTATTTTAAAGGAATAATTATTGTAAGCATTGGGCGCCAGGGCAGCCGGGGGCGCAGCAGGAATGTCTTGCCGTAGATGTTCAATTTCAATTCAAACGATGTTAGGGGGAGCTATGTTGATACTGAAACGACTGACCGTGATCGCAACTTTATTGAGTCTCGGCGCCTGTGCCACGGGCGTCGCACCCGGCGGTGATCGTGCGTCGCGTGCGGAAGACGTGGGCTTGTCGAGCGAACGTTTGCAACGTTTGACGGCGCGCATGCAGGAAGGCGTTGCCAAAGGCGAATATCCAGGCGGCGTGCTGGTGATCGGCCGCCAGGGCAAGATCGCGTACACACAGACGTTCGGCGTGCGCGATCCGCAATCGCGGGCGCCGATGCGTGACGATGCGATTTTTCGCATTGCGTCGATGACCAAGCCGTTTGCGTCGCTGGCGATCATGATGCTGTCGGAAGAAGGCAAGCTGTCGATTGTCGATCCGGTGGAAAAGTATCTGCCTGAACTGAAAGACCTCAAAGTGGGCGTCGTCAAACCCGGTGCGGATGGCAAGCCCGCGCTGACGCTGGAGCCGCAACGCAAAAAAATGACCGTGCAGGATTTGCTGCGGCACACTGCTGGCTTCACCTATGGCGAAGCGGGCGCGAATCCGGTGAAGCAGGCTTACGTGGATGCGAAAGTCGGCGACCGCGGCGATACCAACGCGGCGTATTTGGCCAAGCTCGCGACCGTGCCGCTGCTGCATCAACCGGGCACGACGTGGGAATACAGTGTGTCGGTGGACGTGCTCGGCATCATCGTCGAGCGCGTGAGCGGCCTGCCGCTGGATCGCTTTATCGCGGAGCGCATCGCCGGGCCACTCAAATTGGTGGACACGGGTTTTAGTTCACCGGCAGCGCATGCTGACCGTGGCGCGCGTCCGCAACGCGAGGGGCCGAAGAACGAGGTGCCGACTATTGCGCTGGTCACCGACAATCAAACGTTCAAAAGCGGTGGTGGCGGTATGGTGTCCACCGCGGCCGACTACGCGCGCTTTTGCCAATTCTGGTTGAATGGCGGCGAGCTGGACGGCGTGCGCCTGGTGTCGCGCAAGACCATTGAATTGATGACAGTGAACCACTTGCCGCCGGGCACACCCATCGGCCCCGACATGGCGCGCTTCGAAGCGCTGGCGCCGTCGGCGGCGATGGGGCAGGGCTTCGGCTTGGGCTTCGCGGTGCGCACCAACGCCGGGCGCAATCCGCTGCCGGGTTCTGTGGGCGACTATTACTGGGGTGGTGCGCAAGGCACGTACTTCTGGATTGATCCGAAGGAACAGCTCTACGTGGTGTGGATGATGCAATCGCCGGCGGCGCGGTTGTCGTATCGATATTTGTTGCGGCAGATGGTGTATCAGGCGGTGATCAAGTAATCATGCGGTTTGCTGCCGCGCGCCTGCTGCTGGGCGTGAGTGGTGTTGCAAGTCTTGCATCACCGGCATTCGCACAAGGGAGCGCGCGGCCTTACCCCGAAAAGCCGGTGCGGGTGGTCGTGCCGTTTCCGCCGGGTGGCGGCATTGACATCATGGCACGTCACACAAAAACTCACTGACGCGTTGGGCGTGCCATTGGTGGTGGATAACCGCGGCGGCGCGGGCGGCGCCATCGGCACAGAGCAGGTGGCGCGCGCAGCGCCCGATGGCTACAGCTTGCTGATGTCATCGACCAGTCCGATGGCTATCAATCCGCATATCAACAAGGTTCGCTATGACCCGTTGAGCGGATTTACCTCGGCGATCTTGATCGGTTTTGCGCCCGAGGTGCCGACGCTTGCCGAAAGCGCACTGCCCGGCTTTGAATCGAATCAATGGTGGGCGGTCTCCGGTACTGCGGGCTTGCCCGCGCCTGTCGTGATGCAACTGAATACGGCGCTCGACCGCATCCTGCGCACGGATGACATCAAAAAGCGTTTTGCCATCGACGGCGCGCAGCCCGTCGGTGGCACGCCTGCTGAATTGAGGGCCTACATCAAGCGCGATTTTGAAAAGTAGGGCACGGTAATTCGCGGCGCAGGCATCAAGGGCGATTGATCGCGCCACCGCGTTGCCGGTGGTTCTCTACCGGCGGCGCTGTTTTTCCGGGCTGCCAAAACAGTTTTAAACCGCTTGTGATTTTGTGCTCGGCGGTTTACCGCATCGTGACAAACCCGTTGATTTTGCGTGATTTTTGTCACCGCGTACCTGCGATGCGCCCCCTACACTTCGCCTCGTAGTGAAAGCCGGAAACAATGCGACAGCAGCCACCGGCGAACGATTTGAAATGTTTTTTCTTAACCAACTGGAGATTCAATTGGGCACATTTACCAAAGTGGCCAAAGTCATGAAATTCACCGCTGTGGTGGCGACGTTTGCCGCTATGGGCATGTTGTCGCAATTTGCGTCAGCCGAGTCGACCGCCGTCGGCGCGTGTGGACTTTGCGGTGATCATTCCGCGCTTCCTGCAATTTCAGGTGGGCACAGCGGGCGCGACCATTGATCTGATCACGTTCAACATGTCGGCGGCTGCAGCCAGTGTCGGCAACAGCGTTGCACAAGCCGGCACCGGCGGTAACCTCGGCGCGGGCGCGGTGACGGTGAACGTCAAAGCCAACTCGGGCCAGGTCACGATCACGCCGACCAACAACAGCGCGGGTGCTGGTTTGGGCAACGGCACCGCCGGTCAAACGATTGCGTATACCGAAATTCTCACCGCCAGCAGCGCGGCGGCGACGTTGCCGGCGCCGACCTTGACCAATGCCGGTGGTGCCGCAGTGACGCCGACTTTGTCTGCCGGCGCAGTAACCAACCGCAGCGCGACCTGGACTTACACCTACGCCAATACCACGGTGCCGAACGCCGGCACCTACGGCACGGGCGGCGCTGGTACGGGTGGCCGGGTGACTTATACAGCCACTACGCCATAGTAGAAATATTGTTTAAAATCAAATAGTTACATGAAATCAATCGCTGCGCTGGCTACGCTGTTAAAGCACACCGCGCTCGCCGCAGTCGTTGGCGGCGCGGTGTTGCTGGCACAGCCGGTGTGTGCGGAGAGTTCCGTGGTGTTCGGTGGCGCGGGACCGTTTTCAACGTCTGCGCGGCTGGATTTCGCGATTGTGGTACCGCGTTTTTTACAGTTTCAAGTGGGCACGGCGGGCGCGACCATTGATCTGGTGACGTTTAATGTAGCCGCGGCCACAGTCACCGTCAATGTCAAAGCCAATTCGGGACAAGTGACGATTACGCCGAGTAACAACAGCGCCGGTTTGGGCCTGGGTAACGGCACCGCGGGCCAAACCATCGCCTATACCGAAATTCTGACCGCCAGCAGCGCGGCCGCCACGTTGCCGGCGCCGGCGTTGACCAATGCGGGCGGTGCAGCGGTGACGCCGACTTTATCCGCAGGCACCGTCACCAATCGCAGCGCCACCTGGACTTACACCTACGCTAACACCACGGTGCCGAACGCCGGCACCTATGGCACGGGCGGCACGGGTAGCGGCGGGCGTGTGACTTACACGGCTTCATCGCCTTAGCCGTGTGGACTGACGGCAAAGATTGCGACTAGAATCAGCGCATGTTGCTTCGAGTCGCGATGATTTTGCTGTGGGTGGGGTTGCCGCTATGGGCGCCAGGCGCGCATGCCGTCACCTTTGCCATCGCCACCGGCTCGCGCGCGATCAGCGTGCAAATCGGTTCCGCCGGCGGAACCATCGATAAAGTGACGTTCAACTTGACCGCTGCCAATGTCGGCAATGGCACGCCGGTGGTGGGAACGCCGGCCATCCAGGTGATTGTCGCGGCGCGCGACGTGGTGACGCGCACCATACAAGTCGTTGCCGATTCGTCGTCGCCACTGGTCAGCGGTGCGGCTACGCTGCCGTTCACGCAAATCAGTTGGACCGCATCGGACGCGGACATTCCGTCCGGCACCTTCAGCGGCGCCGCAGGACAAATGATCGTGACCTTTCCCACCAGTTTTCAATTACAGAATACGCACACCTTCAGTTACGCCAACACCCAGGTGCTGCAACCGGGCACCTACAGCGGCCGCGTCACCTACACCATCACCATGCCATGAGCCGCGTGTCTGTGATGCTGTTGTGGGCGAGCGCGCTGTGCACGCTGCCGGCCTCGGCAGTCAAGCTCGATGACTCGATGTCGCCGCGCAGCCGCGTCGATACGCAAATGCAGTGGACGCATGAAATGTCCGCTGGCCGCAAGCTCTCGCGTGCCGAATTCAACGCGCTGTACACGCGCATACCAGGGGTCGAGATACGTCTCAATACCGCGGCGTACGTGGGACACACGGTGCAGATTTTTCTCGGCGTGCCGGTACAAGTGCAGGGTTTGAAAAGCCCCGCGGGAATGCGTATAGACTAGCAAACGCGCGGCCAGTTCGCAGCGGGTGCGACGCAGCCGGGCTCGCGCAGCCTGATTTTTCAGGGCGTGGTGCCCGCCGCGATGATGACGGAAATTTTTGATTTCACCGTACACATTAACGGGCAATTCCTGGATGGGAGATTACAGTTTGACCCGCAATTCGAACTGGAAATTGTTAAGTAAACCCGCGCTGCTGCTGACGCTGATGTGCGCTGCCGCGTGCGCAGGCGCACAGGGTTTTTCGGCGCTGGTGTCGCCGCCGCGCTTTGAACTCAAAGGCAGGCCTGGCCAGTTGCTGGCGGAGGCGTTCGAAATTAGCAATCCCGAAAACTTCGTTGCCCAGTACGAGTTTTCCACCTCAGATTGGACCATGACCAATGAAGGCACGGTCGCTTTCAACGACGCGTTAGCCCCCGGTAGTTGCCGGCCATGGACGCGCATCGAACGTCGCGCGCTGGCACTGAATGCGCGCGGCAATCGCAAGTTTCGTTTTGAAGTGCAGATTCCCGCCGCTGCGCCGGTGGGCGAATGCCGCTTTGCGATTCTGATCGGCGCGGCGCCGGAGCAAGATGCCACCGTCGCCGCTGGACAACTGAAATTTCCGATTCAGGGCCGGGTGGGGTTGGTGGTCTACGTGCGGGTCGGCGATGCCAGTCCTAAACTCGAATTTCGCGGTGTCAAGGTGGCCAAGGTGAACAACGTGCCGACGCCAGTGGCAGTGTTTCACAATTCAGGCAATGCCCATGGACGGCCCGAAGGCGGTTTGAATGCAATCGACAAAAACGGCCAGCAACTTGAGTTTGTGGTGTCGCCGTCGCCGATATTGCCGGGTCAGACGCGCGAAATTCCGATCTGGCCCGCGGATCCGGATAACTCCAACAAAACGGTGCAATTTACGTATCCGCTCAAACTCAAGGGCACCATCGAGTGGGATGGCGGCAAGCAGGCAATCGATACCACCGTGCAGTAGCGTGCTGTTTCCGCACCCACGAAGCAGCGCTATTGATTGAGCTTGTTGAGCGGAATATCGATCACGCTTTCGCCGCGCAGCGGCACAGTCACCCGCCGCGGCGCCTCGTCCAGCAAGCCCCAGGGCAACGGTACGCGCTCAACGTTGACCGAGATCATGTGCGCGCCTGTACCCACCGGGCCAAATTCAAAGCGGCCTTCGTTATCGGTGGTTACCGGGTAACGGCCATCGAGCAGCACGGTTAAGCCCGCGACCGGTTTTTCGGTGGGCTGGCGCACCCCATCGCCGTTGTCGTCAAAGAACACACGTCCGACGATGCGGCCACTACCCACGCCTCCGGTCGGCCTGCCCAACTGTGTGAGCGGGGTGCCGCTGGCGGTTTCATAACGCACCAGGAACAACACGGTTTTGTCATTGGTAAACACCGGCGCCACCGGGTTGGTGTTGTCCACGCGGTTCCACACCAGTTGCAGTTGCGCGCTCCAGTTGCGGGCGATGGACCAGTTGCCGTTGAGCGCCGCGTTGGTATTGTTGTCGGTACGCCCGGCGTTGTCGCGCACGCGATTGAAGTTGATGTTGCCGTCCCAGCGAAATGCGGGGCTGACAAAATGACGGAACAGCAACCCGAGCGTCGGGTGCGTGGCATTGACGCCGCTGTTCGCC
>JAYUAH010000562.1:0-3732 GCA_043741415.1 Betaproteobacteria bacterium | reverse complement strand
AAATCGCCTTTGCGCGTTTGGATGCCGTGATCCATGCCGATGGCCTTGAGCTTCGCCAGTTTATCGGCTGAGCCCGAGGTGCCGATCACCGTACAACCCAGCGCTTTGCCGATTTGCACCGCGGCTACACCCACGCCGGACGACGCACCGGCCACCAGCAGCGTTTCGCCTTTTTTGAGTTTGCCGTACGGCGGATAGATCAACTCGTAGGCGGTGAGGAACGCCACGCCCACCGACGCCGCCTGCTCCCAGGTGAGCTTGTCGCTCATCGGCATCAACTGCTCGGCACGCGCCATGGAATATTCGGCCCAGCCGCCATTAACTCGACCGAATACTTTGTCGCCGGCTTTGAATTCAGTGACGCCGGGGCCGACCGTATGCACGACGCCCGCACCGTCGCCGCCGCCCAGTTTCAGCGGACCGCCATGCACCACGCTGCCGACGATTAACTCGCCGCGATTCAAGGATGAGGCATGCGTTTTGATCACGACTTCACCCGCCTTGGGCTCGGGGATGGGCACTTCGCGGTATTCGAGGTTGGCGGCAGTGGGGGTAGATACGATCCAGCAGGATTTCATGGGAACTCCGTTCATAATGAAAATTGTGCATTGCTTGAAAGGCCGGCAGACGATGCACCAGCCGCTTTGTTATTATCTCATTCCACCATGGCTACCGTAACCCGCGCCGTCGTCACCCGTGAACCGCTACGCGCGGCGCTGATCTGCGCCACGATCACCCTCGGCCTGGCCTATGACCAATGGGTGCCGTTCTGGGGCCAAACCTTGACCAGCGCCGGCATCTGGGCGTTGCTGCTCTATTGGATACACCGCGCCGAACGCGAGCAGCGGCTGATGTTAATCGCCTGCGTGATCTACGCCACGCTGGGCGAATGTTTTCTGTCGCTGGTGTGGGGACTCTACGATTACCGGCTCGGCAATATCCCCGCCTTCGTGCCGCCGGGACACGCACTGCTGTTCATGCTCGGCGCGATCATTGCGGTGCACGTGCGCGACTGGATCATCTGGTTTGTACCGCTGGCTGCGGCGCCGTTCGTGATATTGCTTGCAGCCATCAACGTCGACACCTTGGGCCTGGTGTTGTACGCGATGCTGCTCGCCTGCATGGCGCTGTCGCCCGCACGCAAACTCTACGCGGTGATGTTTGTGCTGGCGCTGGCCATGGAAATCTACGGCACGGCACTGGGCAACTGGGCGTGGCGGCCGGTCGTGCCATGGCTAGGGCTTACCACGATTAATCCGCCACTCGCCGCCGGCGTGTTTTATTGCGTGCTGGATTTTCTGGTGGTGACGACGGTGGCGCGAGTGATGCGCGGGCACAGCGCAACGGCGAATACGCTGGCTATCGAACCGGAGTAATCCCCGATCGCAATCCCCGCGTTACGGCGCGGCGCGCCTGACGCGGCCAGTAGGCTTACTCACTTTTTTATCGGTAGCCACCGGCGCCGGCGGCAAGCCCGTTTGCTGCGTGCGAAACTTCTGATACTTGCTGGGCCGCCGCGCGCCTTCGGGCTGTTTGCCGGTGCCCAACGGTTGATACGCGGGCACGAGGTGACGCTTGCTGCTGCCGATCAAATCCGCGCGCCCCATGCTGCGTAACGCATCGCGCAGCACCGGCCAGTTTTCCGCGTCGTGGTAACGCAAAAATGCTTTGTGCAAACGGCGCACCTTCAGGCCCTTGGGCACAATCACCGCTTCACTGGTGCGCGTGACTTTACGCAGCGGATTTTTACCGGAGTGATACATCGCCGTCGCAGTGGCCATCGGCGACGGCAAAAACGCCTGCACTTGATCGGCGCGAAAGCCGTTTTGCTTTAACCACAGCGCGAGTTCGAGCATGTCGGCGTCGGTGGTGCCCGGATGCGCCGCAATAAAATACGGAATCAGGTACTGCTCCTTACCCGCTTCCTTTGAGTATTTGTCGAACAGTTCCTTGAACTTATAGTACGTGCCCACGCCGGGCTTCATCATTTTCGACAGCGGGCCTTCGCCGATCGCTTCGGGCGCGATCTTGAGATAGCCGCCGACGTGATGCTGCGCGAGTTCTTTCACATACTCGGGCGATTCGGCGGCGAGGTCGTAGCGCACGCCGGAGGCGATCAACACCTTCTTGACGCCGGGCAGCACGCGTGCGCGGCGATACAAGTCGATCAGCGGCGCGTGGTCGGTATTCAAATTGGGGCAAATCCCCGGAAACACGCACGACGGCCTGCGGCACGCCGATTCGATTTCGCGGCTCTTGCAGGCGAGGCGATACATATTCGCCGTCGGCCCGCCGAGATCGGAAATCACGCCGGTGAAGCCGGGCACGGTGTCGCGTATGGTTTCGATCTCACTGATGATCGAATCCGCCGAGCGATTTTGAATAATGCGGCCTTCGTGCTCGGTGATGGAACAAAACGTGCAGCCGCCGAAACAGCCGCGCTGGATAGTTACCGAAAACCGTATCATTTCATATGCGGGAATTTTCGCTGTGCCATACGAGGGATGGGGCGTGCGCGCATACGGCAGCTCGTACACCGCATCCATTTCCTTCATGGTTAGCGGAATCGGCGGCGGGTTGATCCATACATCACGATCATGGTGACGCTGCACCAGCGCGCGCGCGTTGCCGGGGTTGGCCTCGACGTGCAGGATGCGCGAGGCGTGCGCATAAAGCACCGGGTCGCCCGCCACTGCCTCGAACGACGGCATGCGAATTACGCTGCGGGCGCGGTCTACGTTTTTCACTTCGCGGATGAAGCGGACGACTTGAGGCTGAATCGCTCGCGTCTGCGCTTCCGGCGTTCTGCGCAACACTGCTTCCCTCACCCCCGGCCCCTCTCCCGCAGGGAGAGGGGAGAAACCCTCGCCCTGCGGGAGAGGGTGGTGCGTAGCGCCGGGTGAGGGAAGGTTTTTTGATTTGGCGCCTACTGCATCCGGGCTCATCGCATACGGATCCACGGGCGGATTCAGCGCCCCCGGCATATCGATGCGCGTGGAATCGATTTCAATCCAGTCCGCCGGCACTGTGCGCACAAACGCGGTGCCGCGGATGTCGGTAATCTCACTGGGCTTTTTGCCCGCTGCCAAGCGGTGCGCAATCTCCACGATGGCGCGCTCGGCATTGCCATACACCAGCATGTCAGCCTTGGCGTCGATCAGCACCGAGCGCCGCACTTTCTCCGACCAGTAATCGAAATGCGCAATGCGCCGCAGGCTCGCCTCGATGCCGCCGACGATAATCGGCACATCGCCATACGCTTCGCGCGCACGCTGGCTGTAGACAATTACCGAGCGGTCGGGGCGCTTGCCGCCCTCGGCCGCGGGCGTGTACGCGTCATCACTACGCAACCGCCGGTCGGCGGTGTAGCGATTGACCATTGAATCCATGTTGCCGGCGGTGACGCCGAAAAATAATTTCGGCCGGCCCAGCGCTTTGAACGCATCGACACTCTGCCAATCGGGCTGCGCAATGAGGCCGACACGAAAACCCTGCGCTTCGAGCAAGCGCCCAACGATGGCCATGCCGAAACTCGGATGATCGACATAGGCATCACCGGTGACGATGATGATATCGCACTCATCCCAACCCAGTGCATCCATCTCCGCGCGCGACATCGGCAAGTACGGCGCCGTACCAAAGCGCGCGGCCCAGTACTTGCGGTAGCTGAAGATGTCTTTGGCGCTGTCTTGCGCGAGGGCGGCGGCGGTTTGCATGGCGTGCATTATACGC
>JAYUAH010000561.1:0-3750 GCA_043741415.1 Betaproteobacteria bacterium | reverse complement strand
CCGGATTGATGGTGCCCAACGCGTTCGACACGTGCGTGAAGCACGCGATTTTGGTGCGCGAATTGAACAGGTTTTCGTAAGCGGCCAGGTCGAGTTCGCCGTTGTCGAAAATCGGCACCACACGGATTTTCGCGCCCTTTTCATCGGCCACCATTTGCCACGGCACGATGTTCGAATGATGTTCCAGGGTGGTCAGAATAATTTCATCGCCCGCGTTGAGAAACTTGCGCCCCCAGCCGTGCGCCACCAGGTTGATGCTCTCGGTGGTACCGCTGGTGAATATGACCTCGCGCTCTTCTTTCGCGTTAATAAACGCCTGCAGCTTGCGGCGTGCAATCTCGTACTCGGCAGTCGCCGTCTCGGACAGGTAATGCACCGCACGATGAATATTCGCGTGCTGGCTCGACTGGTAACGCACCCAGCGCTCCATCACCGGCTTTGGCATTTGGCTCGACGCGGCATTGTCCAAAAACACCAGCGGCTTGCCGTTGACCTTGAGAGCAAGAATCGGAAAGTCCGCGCGGATGCGCGCCACGTCAAAAGTATTTACCTGCAAGGGTGCATTCATCTCACACGCCTGCCTGCGTCTGCGCCATCACGGCTTTCTCAAGCTGCGCCACCAGTGATTTCACCGGTATGCGATCCACAATTTCCGCGCCGAAAGCGTAGGTCAGCAGATTGCGCGCCTGCACGTCGGGCAGGCCGCGGCTCTTCAGATAAAACAATTGCTCGGCATCCAGTTGGCCGACGGTTGCGCCGTGGGCGCACTTCACGTCGTCGGCGAAAATTTCCAGTTGCGGCTTGGTATCCACGCGCGCGTTCGGTGTCAGCAGCAGGTTGCGGCTTTGCTGCGCGGAATTGGTCAACTGCGCATCTTGACGCACCAGCACCTTGCCGTTGAACACCGCGTGCGCCGCACCGCCGACAATGGTTTTGTGCAACTGCGTACAGCGGCCGTTTGGGTGCGCATGATCCATCAGCGTATGCGTATCGGCGAGTTGCTGGCCAGCGATTAGTGCCAAGCCATCGATCACCGCTTCGGCGCCTTCGCCTTGGTGCGTGACATCCAGGTTATAGCGCGACAGCCGCGCGCCGAAAGCGACCGACTGCGAAATATACGACGCGTCTTTCGCCAGCGACACCGCACACGACGCGATGTGCACCGCATCCAGACTCTCGCGCTGCAGGCGCACATGGCGCACGCGCGCATTGGACGCAACGGCAATTTCGGTGACGGCATTGGTGAAATACGCACCGTCGGTTGCAGTAACATAATCTTCGACTATCGTGCATTGCGCGCCGGATTCCGCCACGATCAAACAGCGCGGGCAGCTTGCGGCTTCTTTGCGCGTGGCGATAAACAACAGGTGCAGCGGTTCGTTCAACACGGCGTTTTTGGCCACATGCACAAACGCACCGTCGCGCAACCACGCGGTGTTGAGCGCGGTGAATATTTGCCTGTCAAAACCGGCGTGCGCGGCGAGATGCGGCTCGATCAACGCGGCGCTCGTTTTCAAACCTTCGGCCAGCGTGCTGACGGTAACGCCGGCGGGCAATGCGGCGCGCGCAGAAAGCGAAGGTGAAAACACGCCATCGACAAACGTGAGTCGCGTTGTGGCTTCGGGCACTGCAAATTTTGCAACTTCGACATTCGTCGAGTCGGCTACCGACGGTGCAATGCAAACAATGGGCAAGCGGTTCAAAGGCGCCAAATCGGTAAAGCGCCATTCCTCGTCGCGTGAAGTCGGCACGGCGAGTGCATTAGCGCGCTCCAGCGCCGCCGCGCGACGCACGTTCAGCCAGGACGCGACACTGGCAGGCAGCGCGCAACCACCCGCAACCAAAGCGTCCATGAACGGATGTGTCACTGCCACACTCATGCCGCTTCCTTGGCCTGCGCGCCCGCGCTTGTAGCACTGAGCAGCCAATCATAGCCGCGCGATTCAAGCTCCAGCGCCAGCGCCTTGTCGCCCGTTTTGATAATGCGGCCAGCTTCCATCACGTGCACATAATCGGGCGTGATGTAGTTGAGCAAGCGCTGATAATGGGTGACCAGCACGCAAGCGTTGTCCGTCGTCAGCAGTTTGTTGACACCACCGGCGACGATGCGCAGCGCGTCGATGTCGAGGCCCGAATCAGTTTCGTCGAGTATCGAAACACGCGGCTCCAGTATCGCCATTTGCAGGATTTCATTGCGCTTTTTTTCGCCGCCGGAAAAACCATCATTCACGCTGCGGTCGAGAAACTCCGGACTCATTTCCAGCAGTTTCATTTTTTCGCGCACGTAATCGTCGAACTCCAGCGGGTCGAGCTCATCCTTGCCGCGTCCGCCCTGCACCGTGTTGTAGGCGAGCCGCAGGAACGAGCTGTTCGACACACCCGGAATTTCCACTGGATATTGAAATCCGAGAAACAGCCCTGCCCGTGCGCGCGCTTCCGCCGCCAACGCAAACAAATCTCCACCCTCAAACATGACGCTGCCACCGGTCACTTCATACGCCGGATGTCCCGCCAGCACTTTGGCGAGCGTGCTTTTGCCGGAACCGTTCGGCCCCATGATGGCGTGCACTTCGCCCGCGCGCACCGTGAGATTGATGCCCTTCAGTATGTTGACCCCGGCCACGGTAGCCGTGAGGTCGCGTATCTCCAAAAGGGTTTTTGCGTTGCTGCTGATCATCCCACACTGCCTTCGAGTTTGAGGCCGAGTAGTTTGGTCGCTTCGACCGCGAACTCCATCGGCAATTGCTGAAACACTTCCTTGCAGAAGCCGTTGATAATCATCGATACCGCTTCTTCTGCGCCGATGCCGCGCTGCTGAAAATAAAACAACTGGTCTTCGCCGATTTTCGAGGTGGTGGCTTCGTGCTCCACCTTGCCGCTGGGATTGCGCACGTCGATATACGGAAAGGTATTCGCCCCACACTTGGCGCCAATCAGCATCGAATCGCACTGCGAATAATTGCGCGCGCCCGCCGCCGTCGGCGCGATGCGCACCAGGCCACGATAGCTGTTGTTCGAATGGCCCGCCGAGATGCCCTTGCTGATGATGGTGGAACGCGTGTTCTTGCCGATGTGGATCATCTTGGTGCCGGTGTCGGCCTGCTGATAATGATTGGTCAGCGCCACCGAATAAAACTCGCCCACCGAATTGTCACCGCGCAAAATGCAAGAGGGATATTTCCAGGTAATCGCCGAGCCGGTTTCGACTTGCGTCCACGAAATGCGCGAGTTCACGCCACGGCACAGTCCGTGCTTGGTGACGAAGTTATAGATGCCGCCGAGCCCGTTTTCGTCGCCCGCGTACCAGTTTTGCACCGTCGAGTATTTGATGTCGGCGTTGTCTAACGCGACCAGTTCCACCACCGCCGCGTGCAACTGATTGGTGTCGAATTTCGGCGCGGTGCAGCCTTCGAGGTACGATACCGAGGCGCCGTCTTCGGCGATGATCAGTGTGCGCTCGAACTGGCCGGAATCCTGCGTGTTGATACGGAAATACGTCGACAACTCCATCGGGCACTTCACGCCCTTGGGGATGTAGCAAAACGAGCCGTCGGTAAACACTGCGGAGTTCAGCGCCGCATAAAAATTGTCACCGGCCGGCACCACGGAACCCATGTACTTGCGCACCAAATCAGGATGCTCGCGTACGGCTTCAGAAATCGAGCCGAAAATAATGCCGACGTCCGCGAGCTTTTGCTTGTACGTGGTGGCCACCGATACCGAATCAAAAATCACGTCCACCGCCACGCC
>JAYUAH010000560.1:0-8728 GCA_043741415.1 Betaproteobacteria bacterium | reverse complement strand
AGTTGCTTCGCCGCATGCACCGGCCAATTCGGGTTGTACATAAACTCGCGCGCCATCGCGATCAAATCGGCTTGGCCGCGCTGCAGAATGTCTTCGGCGTGTTCGGGCTCGGTGATCAATCCAACCGCGCAGGTGATAATGCCCGTATCGCGACGTATGCGCTCGGCATAGGGCACCTGAAAGCCGGGTTGGCGCGGCACGATCGCGTAATTCAACGGGCCGTTGATGCCGCCTGACGAACACGACACGACATCGACGCCGCGCGCTTTGAGTTCGCGCACTAGCGTCACGCTGTCGTCGAGGCTCCACGCGCCGTTATCGCCGTCCACGGCGGACACGCGAAACCACAACGACTTGTCTTTGGGCCACACCGCACGCACGGCTTCGGTCAACTCCAATGCGAAACGCATACGGCCTTGCAAATCGCCGCCGTAGGTATCGCCGCGCTTGTTCGCCAGCGGCGACAGGAACTGGTGGATCAAATAGCCGTGCGCGCCGTGAATTTCCAGCATGTCGAAACCGGCATTGAGCGCGCGCTGCGCGGCCTCGCACCAGGCGGCGATGACTGCCTTGATGTCGGCTATCGACAGTTCATGCGGCACCTGTGCATCGTCGCGGTGCGGCACGGCGCTGGGGGAAATGCCGCGCCACGGTTTCATGCCGTTGGCAGCGTCGGCTTCGGTCAACGGTTTGAAGTTCGTCCACGGCGGCCCACACGACGCCTTGCGCCCGGCGTGGCCGATTTGCATGGCGGGAATACTGCCGTTATTGCGGATGAAATCGGTGATGCGCCGATACATCGGCACATGGGCATCGCTGTAAATACCGGCGCAGCCGTACGTTTTACGCGCACGCACTTCAACCGCGGTCTCTTCGCAAAACACGATGGCCGCGCCACCGAGTGCAAACTTGCCCAGATGCACCAAATGCCAATCGCTGGGCCCGCCCTCCTTGGACGAGTACTGGCACATGGGCGAGACAACGATTCGATTGCGTGCGGTGAGGCTGGCGAGTTTGATGGGCGTAAATAGCAGCGGTTGCGTCATTACTTCAATTCCAGCACAGCGCGTTGCATGCGGCGGCAGGCCTCTTCGAGTTTCTCGATGTCAGTGGCGATCGACATGCGAAAGTACGGCGACATACCATAGGCCGCGCCCAGTACCACCGCAACGCCGTGGTCCATCAAATGCAGCACGACATCGGCCTCGTCTTTCAGCACTTTGCCTTGCGGCGTTGTGCGGCCATACAAATCGCCGCAGCGCACGAATAAATAAAACGCACCTTCGGGGTAATTCGGCTGCAGGCCGGGAATGTCCTTGAACATTTCCAGCACGCGGTCGCGTCGCGCTTGAAACTCTGCCGCACGTTCAGGAATGAACTCCTGGGGACCATTCAGCGCCTCCACCGCCGCCCACTGACTGATGGAACTGACACCCGCCGTGCTCTGCGATTGCAGCTTGATAATGTTGCGGATCAATTCTTTAGGCCCTGCCGCGTACCCCAGCCTGAAACCGGTCATCGCGTAAGCCTTGGACACGCCATTCACCGTCAAGGTGCGGTCGTAAAGCCCGGGCTCCACTTGCGCAATGGTCGCAAACTCAATGCCGTCGAAGCGCAAATGTTCGTAAATGTCGTCGGTGAGTATCCACACCTGCGGGTGTTTCAACAACACGTCGGCCAACCCGCGCAACTCCGCGCGCGAATACACTGCGCCGGTAGGGTTGTTGGGCGAATTGAGCAACAGCCACTTGGTGCGCGGCGTGATGGCGGCCTCCAACTGCGCCGGCGTCAACTTGAAACCGCTTTCGGGCGTGCACTGCACTTCAACCGGCACGCCGTCGGACACTAGCACCATATCCAGATACGAAATCCAGTACGGCGCGGGAATAATCGCTTCATCACCCGGCCCGATGGTCGCCATCATGGCGTTGAATATAATCTGCTTGCTGCCGGTGCCGACCATGATCTGATCGAGGTTGTATTGCAGCGCATTCTCGCGCTGAAACTTGCGGCGCGCGGCTTCTTTCAACTCGGGGATGCCGTCGATGGGCGGATATTTGGTTTCATTGCGCACCAGCGCATCATTCACCGCGCGCTTCACGTGCTCAGGTGTATTGAAATCGGGCTGGCCGATGGTGAGCGCAATGATGTCGCGGCCCTGCGCTTTCAGCTCGCGTGCGCGCTGCGTGGCAGCGGTGCTGGGGGAGAGCTTGATGCGGTCTAGCCGGTCTGAATAAAATCCCATGTCAAAATATCCAATCACTCAGTAATAGGGTTACTCGAATTTAATACCTTGCTCGCGTATCACCTTGCCCCACTTGGCGGTCTCTTGCTTTTGGTGATTCGTCAGATCTTCCGGCGCGCCGCCCACCGGATCTACGCCTTGTGCTTTGAGTTTATCTTTGATATCGGCGGTGGCCAGCGCGCGGTTCACTTCGCGATTGACGCGCATGATGATATCGTGCGGCACGCCCGCCGGTGCAAATAGCCCGAAGGAGGTGACCGATTCAAACCCCGGCAGGCCGCTCTCGTTGACGGTCGGTATCTCCGGCATCAACGGTGTGCGCTTCATGGTGCTGGTGGCCAGCGCGCGCAGGCGGCCGCTTTTGGCGTGCGGCGCCACGGTGATCGCGTCAACGAACGAGAGCGCGGTTTCGCCGCCGAGCAGCGCCTGGAACGACGGCCCGCCGCCTTTGTACGGCACGTGGGTCATTTTTATTTTCGCCAGGTTCATGAACAACTCGGTCGCCATGTGACTGGTTGCGCCCACGCCCGCGCTGGAAAACACGATCTGCCCCGGTTGCGCGCGGGCGAGTGCGATCAATTCTTTCGCGCTTTTCACCGGCAACGACACGTGTGAAGTGAGAATTTGCGGATTGATGGCGACAAACGAAACCGGCGCGAACGCGGCGTCGTTGTCATACTGAATGTTTTTGTAGAGATGCGGTGCGATGGCGAAGGTGCTGTTGGTGCCGAGTAACAAGGTGTAACCGTCGGGCGCCGCCTTGGCAGCAAACGCATGACCGATGGTGCCGGTGGCGCCGCCGCGATTGTCGATCACCCACTGCTGGCTGGTGTATTCGGCGAGTTTCTGGCCGAGGATGCGCCCCACCGAATCGGTCGAGCCGCCTGCTGCCCACGGTATGATCAAGCGCACGGGCTTGTGCGGATATTCCTGTGCCGGTGCGCAACATGCCGTCAGCATGAAATACCCAACGAGCAACCGCGTCATCTCACGCTTCATGTGTTGAACTCCACCAAAGTTTTCTTTGCACTCGGGAATATTCTATTCTACCGCTACTCTTGCACCGGCATAATATGGGCAGATTTTGCATGCCGTCTGCCGCTCGCGTCGCGACAGGCGTGTAGAATCGTGATTCCATCGATTGACCATCAAGGGGAAATTCATGATTCGTAAACTCCGCACCGAGCGCGACAACCAGCAATGGATGTTGGACTTGGCCCTGAATATGCGTGGCCGCGTGCAAAATTTCGAGCGCGATGATTCGGAAGTGCCCGCCGGCACGCGCGCGCGCAATTACCGCATGCTGCCGAAAGTATGGCGCCAGGCAGGCGAACGTCACGAGGCCCTCGCGAAACGCGCGGAGGCACGCGGCGCGGACGCCACCGCGGTGTCGCACTACGATCACGCCATCGAAGCGTACCGCATGGCACAGCACCCGATATTCTTCGATAACCACCCGGTGAAGAAATACCTCTACAAAAAAATGTCGGAAATGGTGGATCGCCGCACCAAGGTGGCCGAGTATCCGATTGAGCGCGTGGAGGTGCCTTTCGACAACGGCACCACGATTTCGTGTCTGCTGCATTTGCTGCCGGATCGCCGCAAAGCGCCGTGCGTGATCTACGTGCCGGGCATGGATCAAACCAAGGAAGTGTTTCCCAAAGCGAGCCATAACGTCGCACTCGCGCGCGGCTTTCATGTCATCGCCATCGACGGCCCCGGTCAGGGCAATTCGAATATGCAGAAAATCCGCTCCGTCGGCCTGAACTATGAGCGCGCGGGCGCGGCGGTGATAAGCTATCTGCAAACGCGCAAAGAAATCGACAAAAACAAAATCGCCATTTACGGCATCAGCATGGGCAGCTATTGGTGCCTGCGTTTGTCGAGCTACGATCATCGCGCCGCCGCCGTGGTGAGTTCGGTGGCGTGCTTTAATCCGAACAACACCATATTCACGCAATCGTCGCCGCGCTTCAAACAGATGTTCATGTACATGGCGGGCTACGACGACGAAGAGAAGTTCGACGAAGAAGTGGCCAAGCCGATGACCGTGCGCGGATACCTCGGCAAAATAAAATGCCCGACGCTGCTGGTCACCGGCGAGTTCGATCCGCTGTGCCCGCTGGAAGACGCGGTCGAAGCGTTCGACGATTTGAAAGTACCGAAAGAAATGTGGGTGATGGAAAACCAGTACCACCCGCTGTGGGGGCTGCAGAATTTTGGCGGACTTGATTGCCACGAGTACGTGCTCGATTGGCTGCACGCGCTGTTCACGAAAAAACTCACGCCAAAGAAAGCCGGACGTATTGCCTACGTCAAAGAAAACGGCGATGGCCCGTGGGGCAATTGCGAGTGGACGCCGCCGATCACGCGCGGGCAGGCATATTTCTAAGTATTTGATTTTAAATAATAAAATGGCCGGCATGTCTGGCCATTTTTATTGGAGCAAACAACATGTCTTGTTCCATTTCTATTTCAATAGCGCATTAATGATCTGACAATTTTCATTGCTAAAACGACGAATAATTATTGATCTGATGAAATGGAATTGGTATTAAACAACTTTTAGTATGTTTGGCGCCACCCTCCTGTTGGGAAGCGCGGTCGCATTGCCGACAGTCGCGGCCGATTATCCTGACCGTCCTATACGCGTCATCGTGCCGTCGGCACCCGGCGGCGCGCCGGACGTGACGACGCGCATTTTCGTCGCTGAGCTGACGCGGCAAATGGGCCAGCAGTGCGTCGTCGACAAACGCCCCGGCGGGCGCGGCATCATCGGCGCCGAGTTAACGAACGGGGCGCGCGACCCCGGACGGCTACACGATTGGCCAGGCCAATCTCACCACGCTGGTGAACAATCGTATTTTCACGCCGAAATTACCCTTCGATCTCGACCGCGATCTTCAACCGCTATCCACCTACTTTTTGAGCTACAACCTGCTCGCGGTTACGCTATCGTTGCCCGTCAAATCGGTGCAAGAGCTGATTGAGCATGTGCGTAAAAATCCGGGCAAGCTGCTGTTTGCATCCGGCGGCAACACGCCTGAAGAATTTACCGCGCTGATCAAACGGGAACTGACGCGGTAGACCGACGTCGTCAGGAGTGCAAACATCAAGGTGGATTAGCACGTTACGCTTACCCATTCACAATGGCTTGCGCGACGCCCTATTTGCGGGAAATTCTCTCCGCAAAATCCAGCATCAATGCGTTAAACCGTTCCGGCTCATCCGCAAATAATGCGTGCCCGGCGTCGCTGAAAACTTCGATGCGAGTACCCGGCCGATTCTTTTCCAGGTTACGCGCCTGCGCTTCAAACTGCGGCGTCACCACGTACAGCAGCGGTTTGCTGAACGCGTGCGCGCAGGCCTTCCAGTGTTCGCGCGGAATGCCCGATGACAGCAGCGCGATGCTGTTATCAAGAGACATGCGTTTCACGTCGGCAAGCAGCGCGGCAGCTTCGCTTTCGGGGCGCGGCTTCGCGTACATGGCGTGCACGAAATCATCGAGTTCCTTGTCGCGATCACGGCGCAGATCATCGAGAAAACCACTCTCCGACTGCGGCACCGGCAGTTCGCCGACGGAGTTATCGACCAGCACCAGGCCGGCTAATTTGTGTTCGCCGAAACGATGCGCGTATTCCAAAACCTCCAGCGCACCCAGCGACCAGCCCACCAGCACCACGTTTTTATAGGGCCGCAGGCAGTCACGGATGTCGGTTGCACGGCGTTCGAAGTTGTAGCCGTGATCGGGCACATCGGATTCGCCTTGCCCGCGCGGGTCGAGTGCTATCACGGGATAGTGCGCAGCCAACGCGTCGATCTGCGGCTGCCACAACCACGCCGGCATGCACCAACCGGGAATCAATACAAATGTGAGCGGCGCTACGCGCGAGCCGTTTTCGATGACAGAAAGTAAAACGCCGTCGCTGGTAATGAGCTGACGGCGTTTGATCATCGAAGTTGCCCCTCACCCTAACCTTCTCCCCGCAAGCAGGGAGAGGGAATCTCTCAAGGCCGCGTGGCCATGATCAGCCCCGACTCCTGGCCTTTCCAGTGATAGCCGAACGGGAATGGTAACGCGCCATGCTCTTTCACGTCGGCTTCGCGGAACGCTTTGTCGAGGTCGCCCTGATACCCCCACTCCATGGGTTTGATCGGCTTGTGATATTTGCCGTAGAGCTTGACGTTCCAGTTGGCTTGCTTGATGTAGCGATAGGGCACGCCGGTGTCGTCCTGCACCAGAATGTCGGCGGTGGCGAGGATCATGTCGCGCGTCTTGGAAAACTGGTTGTCATGCAGCAAATACGAGGCCGATTTAACCAGCGCCGAGGCGGGTTTGTTGCGGCCCGCCCAGTCGAGAAAATCCGGATAGAACTGCAACGCCTTGTCGGTGGCATCGAGCGAGAAATAGCTCAACTCGTGCGGCTTGTTGTCTGCGGTTAGAAACGTAATCTTGGCGCCGCGCAGTATCTTGCCCGGACGCTTGGATTTGGGTTCTTCAAACGCTTTGGTCAGCTCCGGGAACGGGTCTACCGCTTCGACTTTGGCAATGCGCAGGCCGTTCAGCGCCATCATGGTGGCGAGGATGGGCACCGTGCCCTTCAAGTGCGGCGTGGTGAGCTGTTTGCCCATGTACGAGGTGATGAAATAGTTGCGCTGAAAAATCTCGTTGAACGCGCTGCGTACGTCGTGCAGCAGCGCGTCGAATTCCTTCGTGCCTATTTTCTCCAGATTGGGCAGCACGCCCGGATTCTCCAGACTGAAAAACAGGTACTTGCCGTGATTCGGATAGAGCGACCACGCGTTCAGAAAATCCGGACCGCTAAACGGATACAGCAGCGTGCGGCCGGCCACATCCTTCAATTTGATTTGTTGATCGCGCCATTTCTCGATAGCGTCGAGCCGGGTACGCACCGGCTTCCATTGCGCTTCCATGGCGGCTTTGTGCGCCTTCCAGCCGTCGCTGGCGGCCAGCTTGTCGATGACGGCATCGCCGGCAGCGGGTTGTATGCCGGCCATGATTTGCGCGGTGGCGGTGGCGCGTGCGTCAGCGGCGACCGTGGGCACCGCTGGTTTTGCCGCAGCTTGCGGCGCAGGCGCTTGCGCGTGGGCGCCATGGGTGCACACGATGGCAAGCACAGCAAACAGGTGTGATAGATGTTTCCGCAATACCGGTAGGTGAGCAATCATTAGATTCTTGGCGTGTGGTTAATCAGTCCGCGTTCTGAACGCAGTCCAACAAAAGTTTCGCAGTCTACACTAAAATGCTTCAAGAATCATGCCGTTGACAGCGCAAATCCTTGATTTATTTACATTAAACTCACAGTCGTCGCCGGCTTGCACGACCTTGAACCGGCCTCTATTCTTGAGGCCGTTCTGACGCGGCCCTCACGTCGCGTAGCGCTCATCATTTGGAGACCTTAATGGAGCAAACCCTGCAGGAATTTCTCGGCATCAACTGGCCGTCGCGCTCAAAAAAACCGCGCACTGAGGGCATCACCATGGTGATGGACACCGGCTGGCCCACCACGTTTTGCGAGAGCATGCTGGCACAGTACGGCGAATATCTCGATGTGGTGAAGCTGTGGGATCCGCACCTGCGCGCGCCGGAAAAGGAAATCCGCAAAAAAATCGAAGTCTTCAATCACTACAACGTGCAAGTACAGCCCGGCGGCATATTCATGGAAATCGCGCGCATCCAGGGCCGCGAAAAACAAGTGCTGAAGAAAATGGCCGATCTCGGGTTTTCCGTGATTGAAGTGTCGAGCACCGCCACCACCGCCGCGCGCGACATGCAGCGCGAAATGGATTTCGTCAAACAAGCGAAGGATCTGGATTTCACCGTGTTCGGTGAAGTCGGCAAAAAATTCATCGAAGGCGACACCACCCGCCGCAGCGAAAAAGTAGTGGACGAAGAAGTCACCGTCAAGGAAATGCTGGCGCTGCTTAACGCCGGTGCGTCGTACGTGTATTGGGAAGGCCACCTGCTGCGCCGCGTGATGGGCGAAACCGCCGAGGATCTGCTGGAAAGCCGCGACTTGGGCACGCAACAGGTGTTGCGCGTCGCCAAAGAAGTCGGCCAAGCCCGCATCATTTTCGAAGTGTCGCCACTGCGCGAGATGGTGCCGCGCCGCACACTGCAATTCTGGCTGGTGTCGCTGTTCGGCACCGAGGTGAATCTGGGCAATGTGCGGCTCGAAGAACTGGGTTTTCTCGAAGCGCTGCGCTCCGGCAGCCACCCGGTACACGGCTTTGGTCAGGCCGGCGATTACCCGTGGATACGCGCAGTGGAAAGCGGCAAGCCGGCGGATTATCCGTGGTGGGCGGAGGCGCTGAAAGTTTAATGCAGATTACACGTAGCACAGGGTTTGCTTGCGCAGCATGGGTCGCCGCGTGTAGCGGCGTAGCATGTGCCGCCGAAACGTTCCCATCACGCCCGCTGCGCTTGATCGTGCCGTTTCCGCCCGGCGGCGGCACCGACAT
>JAYUAH010000559.1:0-3782 GCA_043741415.1 Betaproteobacteria bacterium | reverse complement strand
ACGGCTTCAAGGAAGCCAACGTCGCGCTCTACGGCGACCGTTGGCTCACCCGCGGCATTGCCGTACTCACGCTGGAAGGCCCCGGCCAGTACGAGAGTGCGGTGCACGGCATCCGCGTCAGTGTGCCCAACTGGATCGACGCAGCCAAAGCCGTGATGGACTGGATGGCTGCGCGCCCCGAACTCGACGCGCAGCGCATCGCCGTCGTCGGCAGCAGCTTCGGCTCGCTGTTCGGCACGCTCGTGGCCGCGCACGAACCCCGCTTTCAGGCCTGCGCCGTGACGTCGACCTGTCTCGAACCCACTTGTCATACGATTTTCGAGGAAGCATCGCCCACCTTCAAACGCCGCTTCATGTACATGTCGGGCTACACCGACGAACAGAAATTCGACGCATTCTGTAAGTCGCTGACTTGGGAAGGCCACGCCGACAACATCCGCGTACCCTATCTATGCGTCGCGGGCGAAGCGGATGAATTGAGTCCCCTCGAACACACGGCGCGTCTACTGCACACGCTCAAATGTCCGAAGCAGCTCGTGGTCTATCAGGATTCGCGCCACTCGGTGGGCAACGTGCCGTCCACGCATCTGGGCCCACATCCGCAAACCCTGGTGGCGGACTGGATGCTCGCGCGCTTGAATGGCAAACCGTTTGCGTCCGAACACTGCTACGTCGAAGCCAGCGGACGCATTGTCAAAACCCCATACACAGCGTGAACATCATGGCCACACCCTTCATCAAACCCAAAATCAACGTGCGCGAACACGTCAGCGCGCAAGAATGGGAAGCGCGCGTCAATCTCGCCGCGTGCTACCGGCTAATCGACTTGTACGGCATGAGCGACCACATTTCCAATCATGTCACCACGCGCGTGCCGGGCACGCACAACGAATTCCTGATCAATCCGTACGGCCTGCTCTACGACCAGATGACCGCCTCATGCATGATCCGCATCGATATCGAGGGCAATATTTTGTTTAACCCCGCCGACGGCTACGAGGTCAATCGCTCGGGCTACATCATTCATGGCGCGATACACGCCGCGCGGCACGACGTCGAATGCATTATCCACACGCACACGCTGACCGGTATGACGGTGGCGTCGATGCAGTGCGGCCTCTTACCCATTGCGCAAATGTCCATGCGCTGGGTCAAGGGTGTCGCCTATCACGACTACGAAAGCATCGTGAACCTGGACGAGCGGGCGCGCATGGTGCGCGATCTGGGCGACAACAATGTGATGATTCTGCGCAACCACGGCCTGCTCACCTGCGGCGCAAACATTCCGGAATGCTTCAACCGCATGTTCTGGCTAAAACGCGCGTGCGACCTGCAAGTGATGTTTTTGTCGTGCAATCAGCAGGTAACGCGGCTGTCCGATGACGTCATCGAAAAAACCTGGGGCGCCTACCAGCCCGGCGGCAGCCGCCACAAACAGCAAAAGCAGGGTTTGCTCGAATGGCCGGCGCTGCTGCACAAACTGGATGCGATCGATTCGTCATTTCGCGAGTAACGCGGCACAGACACGCGATAGGCAAAGATCGCCTATTTGGATAGACCAGAACGGTAGCCGAAATACCGTGTTATTCCATTTCTATTTCAATACATCATTAATGAGCTGACAACTTTCATTGGGAAAACGACGAATAATTATTGATTGGATGAAATGGAATTGGTATCAATTCGCTACGGTTTTGACCGCCGACGCAGTGTCCGACAACGCGGCAGCGAGCGCCTCATCAACCTGCTCGACCCACACGAACTTGAGCTTATCGCGTGCCTCCGCCGGAATCTCTTCGAGGTCACGCCGATTGCGCGAGGGCAGTAGTACCGTGGTGATACCGGCACGCAGGGCGGCGAGGACTTTCTCCTTGACGCCACCAATCGGCAGCACCAGGCCGCGCAAACTGATTTCGCCGGTCATTGCAACCTCGCTGCGCACCGGTCGGCCGGTCAATAACGACGCCAGCGCGGTGAACATCGCCACACCCGCACTCGGGCCGTCCTTGGGCGTGGCACCCGCCGGCACATGGATGTGTATGTCTGATTTGTCGAGCAGTTCTTGGTTGATCCCCAGTTGTTGCGCACGCGCTTTGATCAGCGACAGCGCTGCCTGAGCACTCTCTTTCATGACGTCACCGAGCTGGCCGGTGAGTATCAGCTTGCCGGCGCCGGGCATGCGGGACGCCTCAATGAACAGAATGTCTCCGCCCACGGGCGTCCACGCAAGACCCGTGGCCACGCCCGGCACGCCGGTGTGCATCGCGACTTCGACCTCGAATCGGCGCGCGCCCAGTATGACGCCGAGATCGTCCGCGCCGATCGTCACCTGCTGGGCGCTATCCTCGGCAATGCGCACGGCAACGTTGCGAAACACCTTGCCAATCTCGCGCTCGAGATTGCGCACGCCTGCCTCGCGCGTGTAATCCTCGATGATCGCGGTCAGCGCATCATCGCTGATTTCACACTGCTCGGCTTTGAGCCCGGTGGCGGCAAGCTGGCGTAGCACCAGGTAGCGGCGCGCGATCTGCAGCTTCTCCTGCGTGGTGTAGCCGGGAAGCTGCATGATCTCCATGCGGTCGCGCAGCGGCCCCGGTATCGTGTCGAGTACATTCGCGGTGCAAATGAACGTCACGCCGGACAAATCGAAGGACAGCGAGAGATAGTTGTCGCGGAACGTAGAATTCTGCTCGGGATCGAGCACTTCGAGCAACGCCGACGACGGGTCGCCGTGAAAGCCGCCCGCGCCGAGCTTGTCGACTTCGTCGAGCATCATTACACAGTTGCGCGTTTCCGCCTTGCGCAGATTCTGCAGAATATTACCGGGCAGCGCGCCGATATAGGTACGCCGGTGGCCGCGAATTTCGGCTTCATCATGTACGCCACCCAGGCTCACGCGCACGAACTTGCGCCCGGTCGCCTTGGCAATACTTTGACCGAGCGAGGTCTTGCCGACACCGGGCGGACCGACAAAGCACAGGATCGGGCTTTTGCCTGACGGGTTCAACTTGCGCACCGCGAGATATTCGAGAATGCGCTTCTTGATTTTCTCCAGTCCAAAATGATCTTCATCGAGTATGCGCCGCGCCTCGGGAATGTCGATCACCGTTGCGGCGTCGGGCGCCCACGGCAGCTCGGTCAGCCAGTCGAGGTAGTTGCGTATCGTCGAGTATTCGCCGGCCCCTTCGGGCGTACGCTCCAGACGCTTGAGTTCCTTGCGCGCCTGCTTTTCCACGTCATCAGGCATTTTCGCGTCGCTGATCGCTTGGTCGAGTTCGGCGATCTCCGCCGCACTGTCTTCGCCCTCGCCGAGTTCCTTTTGAATGGAGCGCATCTGCTCGCGCAACAGATATTTGCGATTGCTGCTGCCGATAGACTCCCGCGCACGTTCATCGATATCGCGCGACACTTTCAGAACCTCGATGCGGTGCGACAGAATTTCGAGCAGCTTGTCGAGCCGCATTTTTAAATCGAAAGTCTCCAGCAGCTTCTGCTTTTCTTCCGCACTGATGTCCATCAAGCCCGCGACAAAATCCGCGAGTCGAGCCGAGCCTTCTACGCTTTTCAGCGCAGACAACATATCTTCGGGCACCTGCGGCAACAACTGCAAGATCTCGATGGCACGCTGCTTGAGGTTGTGCGCGCGTCCCTCGATGTCCGGATCGGCCTGCTCGGGCTCTTCGATGAAAGCCACGCGCGCGACGGTGAACGGATAACCTTCGAGGAATTGCAATACGCGGAAACGCTTCACGCCCTGGCAAATGACGTGATGTCTACCGTCC
>JAYUAH010000558.1:0-3786 GCA_043741415.1 Betaproteobacteria bacterium | reverse complement strand
GCGCCACATCCACATCTTTCGGCGTGAAGCCGGAGCGTTCCCACGTGAGTTTCGCCGAACTGCTGCCGCCTGCCATGTAGCTGCTCAAGCTGCCGATGCGTCCAGCCACTTCAAAGTGCAGCCGCTGGCCATAGCCCGCGAGGTAGGCAGGTTTCGGTTTGAGATCGCGCGCGCGGTCGGCCGTGGTGAGCACAATCGCTACCGCGCCCTGCACCGGAATGTCGCAGTCGTACAAACAAAATGGATGTGCCACCATGCGCGAATTCAGATAGTCTTCTTTGGTGAGCGGGGTGCCGTAAAAATACGCGTGCGGATTCATTTGCGTATGCTTGCGCTGGGTGACTGCAAGCGTCGCCATTTTTTCACGATTCTGATTGTTCTTTTCCAGCCAGCGCGTGTATGCCACCGCCATACCTTGGCCTGGGCCGCCAAAGCCATAAGGGCCGGTGAACTGCAATGCGCCTGGGGCGTACGCACCCGGCAGGTTTTGATACGTGCCCTTGGGGTTGTGCATGGCGCGCCACACCACGGCGTATTTGCACACGCCGGCGAGCAGCGCATTGGTGGCCTGCTGCACGGCCCCGCCGATGTTCACCGAGCCGGTTTGGATATGCCAGGTGAGATTCGGCAGCTTCAGCATCGCCATCATGCAGTTCACCGACACGATGCTGATGCCGTCGACCTCGGCGTGGCCGGTGGCGGGCAACTCAGGGTAGGTTGCCAGTCCGTCGATATCGGCCATGGTGAGGCCGGAGTCTGCTATCGCATCCTTGACTGCATCGAGCGCATGCGCGGCCAGCGGCCGCTCTGCGGTGCGCGTGGCTTTGGAATAGCCTACGCCGCTTACCGCTATCTTGCATCGATTGTCCCACATGGTCATTTCTCCCCGGCTACGCTTGCGGCCAGTTTGAACTGGGGCAGCGTGAAATCGTCGTTGAGTTTCTGGAAGGTCACATCCACACGGCATCCGACCTTGGCTTCGGTGTACGGCACGTCCAGCAGGTTGCCCGCCAGCAGCGCCCCGGGCGCCGCATCGAGTTCGACGATGATGCTGGCATAGGGTACCGCAGCGGAAAAGCGCTGATCACCCGTGTGGTACATGATGGTGTAGGCGTAGATGGTGCCGCCGCCTGTCACCGGTTCGAACTTAAGATCGATGCCCATGCAGTTCACGCAAGTGGCATACGGCGGATGCTGAAAGTGGCCGCAGCTCTGGCAGCGCTGCAATGCCAGCGTATGCTGCTTCGCGGCATCCCAGAACGGCTTGGTGTATTCATTCGGTACGGGAATCGGCCGGGTTACTTTGCTCCAGTCGCTTATCGACATTATTTTATTTCTCCAGATAGGGCTCGGCATCAACAGCAATCAGGCCTGCAACGGGCAATATATTTCAACCGTTGGAGTGCGGCAAGCTCTTTTGCGCAGTCCACACTGGTTGCGGGTTCGTTGTGCCGCGAAAGTCGTCGAATACACATTGTATGCATAACCGTTATTCGATCCGTATTATGATTATGCATGCGGACTGGCAAACGCTGGCGAACCCGCCCTGAGAGGTCCACACCATTCGGAGTCGCATCAACATGAAAATTGTGGTGGTAGGCTCGTTACGCGTTGTTCCGTTTCACCCTGATATTTGCGAGCGTTTTGTCGCACGGCTGGGAGAAATTATTGTTGAACGCAGTCATACCTTGCTCACAGGCTGTCGCGGTTCGCTCGACAAAGCTATTGGTGAATCAGCGCACAATCGCCTGACCGCGCTGCAAAAGGATGACCGTGCGCATATTGTGAGTTATCGGCTGCGTGATGCAGAGCCAATTTTCCGTCACGGCAGTATTCATATTTCCGCGCTGACCGACTGGGAACTGACGCATCCCGAACTCATTCCGCCGGAGCAAATTGCGGCGGCCGATGTCGCCATATTCATTGCCGGCGGTGGCAGTACTTTTGTCGCTGCCAACTGGGCGCGTATCGCCGGCTTGCCGATATTGGGCATTGCGCAGTTTGGCGGCGCGGGAGAGGCGCTGTACAAAGGCGAATACAAAAAGTTTCAGGAAAAATACGCACGCTCGATTACGCGGGAAGAATTCGAGGTGCTCAATCAGGATACGCTGGATACCGATCGTCTCGCCCAAGACGTGGTTTCTCTCGCGGAGCGCATCGTCACCCCGCGCACGGTGTTTACGGTGATGCCCTTCACGCCGGAGTACCGTGACGTTTTTGCGTCGTATCGGGATGTGTGCAAGGAATTCGGCTTTGACGCCGTGCGCACCGATGAACTCGATACCAACGAGCGCATTGTGCAAACCATCATTGAAGGTATACGAACGTCGGCATTTGTCATCACTGATGTGAGCGAGATCAAGCCGAACGTTTTTTATGAACTCGGCTTCGCTCAAGGATTCGGCAAACAAGTCATCGTGACGGCACGCAAAGGTACTACGTTGCCGTTTGATATCTCGGACGTGCCGGTGATCCTGTGGGATGGTCAGGAGAATCTCAAGGAACAGCTCCGCAAGCGCATCAGGGCCGTTGCGCAACGACGTTAACGGCGCGGCAGCGCGTGTCGCGATTGAGAATGCATTCATGATAAAGTGATGTCGTCATGACCACGACTACAACCATGCCCTGTTCAGTTCGTGCCCGCCTCGGTGTCATTCTGCCCAGCGTAAACACCGTGGTGGAGCCGTGGTTCAACGCGGTGTGTCCACCCGGCGTGACAGTGCATGCGGCGCGCATGTTTCTCGACAACAATCTCACGCGAGATGCACTGGTGCGCATGGATCGCGATGAAGGGATGCGCGGCATGACGCAAATCATGAGCTGCCGGCCCGCGAGCGTGGCTTACTGCTGCACGGCGTCGAGCATCGTGCAGGGGCTTGAGTACGATGGGCGGCTTAATCACGAACTCAATCAAGCTGCGGGCGTGCCGGCGTTTACCGCCACCAGTGGCATCATCGAGGCGCTGCATGCGGTGGGTGCAAAGCGTATTGCCGTGTGTTCGCCGTACACCAAAGCGATCGATGATGCCGAGCACGAATTTTTTTCGGCGGCAGGTTTTGAAATAATCGGCTCTGCACACTTGGGCATAGCGGATTCATTTGCACTGGCCGATCCCACGGCGGAAGAAATTTTCGCGCTGGCGCAACGCGCCTGGCATGCGCACGCAGACGCGACGCTAATCACGTGCCTCAATCTCAATTCGCAACACGTGATTGATCAGTTGGAGCGGCACACTGGCAAACCGGTTATTACGTCAACGCAAGCAACGCTGTGGAAGCTGCTGCGTGCGGCGGGCGTGGCGGACCGCATCGGCGGCTACGGTACGCTGCTGACAGAACATTAGAAAATATTGTTTAAAATCAAATACTTACAATAATTTATCAAGATATCATGAATGACACCTACGAAACGCCGCCGTCGCCGTACTGGATGTTGCAATTCATCGTCAAGCACGGCGACTGGATCGCTATGGTGTGCGGCGTGGCGCCGCTGCTGGTGAGCATACTGAGCGTCGCAGTGTGCAGTTTGCCCGCATGGTTGATCGCCGTCGGCGCGGTGGGGTCCGCATTTTTATTTTTGCTGATGCGCAGCTTTGTGGAATTGGTGCGCGTGATTGTGGATATGTTGTTGCCGAAATAATGCATCAGCACTGATGTTTTACTGTGAATGCTACGTGTGCGTGGCCGCGTTTTTTCCTGCAATACGTCCCGACACAAACGCCCATCCCAAATGATGCCCATGCCCTTCAAGCAGTAGGCCGCCCTGGCCATTAGCGCCAGCGGCATA
>JAYUAH010000557.1:0-19718 GCA_043741415.1 Betaproteobacteria bacterium | reverse complement strand
TTGTTCGCGGCCTTACGGACGCTTTCGTCGTGGCCGTATTTTCCGAGCGAGGTTTTTGTGTCGTCGGCGGATACGATATTGATCCAGCTTCCATCGTTTTTGCGATTACTACGATAGGAAACCTTGGTGAAACTCGCTTCGCGCCAGTGAGCAGGGAAGCCAGTCTTTTTCCGCAATATGTCGCGTATCTGCTTGAATGTTAGCTTGGCTTGCGTGTAGGGCAGGTCAACAAGTTCTGCCCGCTCTGCGTCGGAAAGCTCGTCTTCCTTACCATTTCGCCGAATGCGCAAGTTGTTGAGGGTTTGTAGCCATGTGGCGCGCTCGTTGGAAAAACTGTACTTGGCTGCGCGGCGCTTTGCTTTACCTTTGCCATTGCGTGCCTCGCTTTCCAATTCGCAGTCGCCAATCATTGCATCCATCTGTCCGGTAGTGACCGGCGGATGTTGCAATTCGAGCAAGGCAAACACTTGTGCGCGGAATATCGGCTCGACGGGGCGCGTTTCCGAGCTAACAGTGACTTCACTTAACCACTCGACGCCATCGGGCTTGGGCAAATCAGTAAAAGGATTGCCATGTCGCCGTTGTGCATCAAACAGGGCATTCAACTCAGCCTGTAAGTCATCGCGCCGGAAAGCATGCCGATAGCTCTTGTCCTTGTTGCGGTATGCGTTCTGGAATTCTTCACAATCTTTCGTTTCCAGTTCGTTACCTTCTATATCGCGATAAATCCTGTCCTTGTCCTGCCGCGCGTTGGCAAGTTGGTAGGCAACGTATCCAATAGTTTTGAATTTTAATTTCGGATACTTTGCCAAAAGCGTTGCTGTGTACTCAAGACCACTTCGCAGTCCTTCGTGTTCTGCTTTTTCAGAAGATTTTTCGCTTGCTGGTTCCTCATCTTCAATTGTTGAGCTTGTCGGGTCTTCCGTTTTGCTAAAGAATTTGAAGCCGCGATGCTTGACGATGTGGTAGATGGTCTGCGCCCATTCCTGATTCGTGAGTTTTCGTGACAAACCTTCCGCACGTAGTTGCCACGGGCTGACATGCTCATGATTTTTCTCATGATTGGCGGAGAACAGATGTTTGATTTCGCTATTGGTCAGCATACCAATATCGCGAAACACACGAACCAGTTTTTTGAGCCGCCAAGCGCGTATGTCGTATCGATTGCGCGACACTCTTGCGCCTCGGCGTGATTGATTGTTCGGCTTGCCGTCTTTGTCCTCTGCTGCGTCGAACGCGCGTACACCCATATCTAGAATGCGATTGGGTTCCAGCACCGCCCAACCTACAGAAGCGATGCCGATATCGAGGCCGATGGTCAGCGGCCCATTTGTCTTGACAGTCATATGCCGCTCCCTGATACTTCTAATTGTTGTTGCAATCCGGGGTGAGAGCCGTTGCTACAATAAAGAATCGAAAGATTCTGTATCCAGACCCGGCGGAGTAAAACCCGCCGGGTTTTTCATTGTAGGGGCTAGATCAACCGAAGTGAACTATCTATTTGTTTTTATTGTAATTTATTTTACTTGGCGACGCGAGAGATGTTTGAGACAGGTTGGCAATACAGATAAGACGACAAGGTTTGGCTCTTAGGGCGAGCCAGATCATTCCAGTTGCGCGCCGGAATCCTTCACGACCTTCGCCCATTTCACGGTTTCGGTTTTCACGAACGCCGTCAGTTCATCGGGCGTGGATGAGCCCACGTCAAGGCCTTGCAGCGTCAAGCGTTCCTTTAAATCCACTGTGTTCAGCGCTTTGACGGTTTCCGCATTGAGCCGCGCAACGATAGTCTTGGGTGTAGCGGCCGGCACGAATAGCGCGTACCAGATGGTGACTTCGTAGCCCGGAATGGCCGACTCGGCGATGGTCGGCACGTCGGGCAATTGCGCATTGCGTTTGGCGGTGGTCACACCCAACGCGCGCACGCGTCCGGATTTGATGTGTGGCAACAAGCCCGCCAGGCTGGAACACAGCGCCTGCAACTGCCCGCCCAGCACATCGGCGACTGCGGCGCCGGCGCCTTTGTAAGGTACGTGCGTCATGGTGACGCCACTCATGCTGCGAATCAATTCCATCGAAAAATGCGGCGCGCTGCCGATGCCGGACGAGCCGTAGTTGATCTTGCCCGGATTGGCTTTGGCATACGTCAGAAACTCTTTCATGTTTTTGGCAGGCACGCTGGGGTGCACTACCAGCGCGTTGGGTACGGTGCCTATCATCGAGATCGAAGCGAAATCGCGGATGTGGTCATAGGGCAATTTCTTGTAGAGCGCAGGGTTGACCGCGTTGGTGGTGATGGACCCCACCAGCAGCGTGTAACCGTCGGCTGCCGCTTTGGCGACAAGATCAGTGCCGACTACACCACCGCCGCCGCCGCGATTGTCGACCACGATTTGCTGGCCGAGCAATTCGCTGAGTTTGCTGGCCACCAGGCGCGCAACGGTGTCGGTGCCGCCGCCGGGCGCCAAGGGCACCACGGCACGTATCGGGCGCTGGGGATAATTTTGTGCAGCGGCATCGTGCACATAAAAAAACGCGAGGCCCAGGACGAGCGAACAAGTTTTTAACATGACGCCTCCGTGCGCAGGGCGTGTGGTGAAACTTAGAAGGGGATTTTTTCCTGTTGCAGCAGCTCGCGTATATAGCGGCTGGGGATGGCGTAGGTGATGCCGCTCGGCAAGCGGATGGCATTTTCGCGGCCGGCTTGTATAAATACCGAGTTGACAATGCCGTAGACGGTGCCGTCTTCCGGGTCGTAGAGCGGGCTGCCGCTGTTGCCGGGATACGCCGTGCCATCGAGCTGTATCACCTGATAGGCGGAATCGCGGATGCGGTTGATAGTGCGGTCGTCGAGCTGCCGCGCGGTGATGCCCGGCAAGACCACCGGCACCAACGCCGACACCATGCTGCGGTGTGTTGCCGGGTGCATGCCGAGCACCATGCCGATGGGGAATCCGGTGAATGCAAGCATGTGGCCTTCGCGTACTTTGGCAGAGTCGCCCAGCGTCATTACCGGCACAGGGTCTCCGGAAATCTTGAGCAGCGCCAGATCGTGTGCGCGGTCCATGGCGAGTATTTGTGCTTGCCGCGGCTGCGGGTCGCCGCCGGTGGACACCAACACCATTGGCACTTCGAGATTGGCGCCGTCGAGGGGTTTGGCGTAGGTGTGTGCATTGGTGATTACGTGCAAGCCGTCGGCCACCACAAAACCGGTGCCCATGAGTTGAAACGCCGGACTGCGCGTTTTCATGTAGGTGCCTACGCCGACCACGGCGGGCTTGATTTTTGCGATGGTCTGCACCAAGTCGGCGGCGCTTACCGGCGCGACACGACACGCCCCGAGCCATACGCCCAGCAGCACCAACAGGGCGGCGCATGATGCTGGTCGTTTGTACACGGTGGCCGTGTGTGACAAAGTGCCCGCTTTGCGTTTATGCATCAGTAGCAATTTTATCCATTTGAATTTAAACTGAAACCTTTAGTGATCCGCGTTTTGCTTGGCGGATTGTGTGGCGTAAGCATCGCTTGCTGGATGGCGTATTGTGCCATAGAGTCCCGCATACCTGTCGTCGCGTGCCCCTGCGTGTTCCTGTGCACCCCTGCGGGCGCAATCGTTACTGTTTAGCTTGATGGAGAAGTCATGAGTGTAGTCGCCGTAGTGGGGTTGGGATATGTGGGTTTACCGCTGGCGGTTGAGTTCGGCAAAAAGCGTGAAACCATCGGCTTTGACCTGTCGCAGGCCAAGATCGACAGCTATCGCAAGTTTGTCGATCCGACCGGTGAAATGTCTGCTGGCGATTTGCGTGCGGCCACGCAGCTTACCGTGACCACTGATCCAGCCGATCTCGCCAAGGCTGATTTTATTATTGTCGCCGTGCCCACCCCGGTGGACGACACGCATCAGCCGGATTTCAGCCCCTTGGTCGGCGCCAGTACGTCGGTGGGCAAGCATATGAAAAAAGGCGCCATCGTCGTTTACGAATCGACGGTGTATCCGGGCGCCACCGAGGAAATCTGCATTCCCGTGCTCGAAAAGCATTCGGGCATGAAATGGAAGCAGGATTTTCACGTCGGCTATTCGCCGGAACGTATCAACCCCGGCGATAAGGAGCACACGCTCACCAAAATCCTCAAAGTGGTTTCGGGTGACGATGCATCGACGCTGGAACTGGTCGCCGGCATGTACGAGAGTGTGGTGACGGCGGGTGTATTTCGCGCCTCCTGCATCAAAGTGGCCGAAGCAGCCAAGGTGATTGAGAACACACAGCGTGATCTGAATATCGCCTTGATGAATGAGTTAGCGATTCTGTTCGACAAAATCGGCATTGATACCCTTGAGGTATTGCAGGCGGCCGGCACCAAATGGAATTTTCTGCCGTTTCGCCCTGGGCTCGTCGGCGGCCACTGCATCGGCGTCGATCCGTACTACTTGACGCATAAAGCGGAAATGGTGGGCTATCACTCGCAAGTGATTCTGGCGGGCCGGCGCATCAACGACGGCATGGGCAAATTCATTGCCGAGCAAACGGTGAAGCATATGATCCGCTGCGGCTCGCGCATCAAGGGCGCGCCGGTGAACGTGATCGGGTTGACCTTTAAAGAAGATTGCCCCGACATCCGCAACACCAAAGTGATCGACGTGATACGCGAGTTGCAGTCGTACGGGCTGGACGTGCATGTGCACGATCCGGTGCCGGATGCCGCCGAGGCGCTGCACGAATACGGTCTGAAGCTCGATACCTGGGCGGAACTGCCGCGCGCCGATGCGCTGGTGGTGGCGGTGGCGCATAAGGAATTTCTGACGCGGCCAGTCACGGATTTTTACACCAAGGTGATCGAGCGCGGCTGTTTTATCGATGTCAAGAGCCGCTTTGACGTGCCCGCACTGCAGCGCGCCGGGCTCACGGTATGGCGTCTATAACCGCATGACGACCCTGTCGAAGTACGAGCAAATCCGCCAGTCGCTGCAACAGCAGCCGAAGCGCTGGTTGATCACGGGGGACGCTGGTTTCATAGGCTCCAATCTACTGGAGTCGCTGCTGAAAATCGGGCAAACAGTGGTCGGGCTCGACAACTACGCGACCGGCTATGCCCGCAACCTCGAGCAAGTGCAGTCGCTGGTTGGCGAAAAACTGTGGCGCAATTACACGCCGATCGAAGGCGATATCCGCAATCTGGCCGACTGCCGGCGCGCCTGTGCCGGCGTGGATTTTGTGCTGCATCATGCGGCGCTGGGGTCGGTGCCGCGCTCGATTGAGGATCCCATCGCGACGCACGAATCCAACATTACCGGGTTCGTCAATATGCTAGTGGCGGCGCGTGACGCCAAAGTGGCGCGCGTCATCTACGCAGCGTCGAGCTCCACCTATGGCGATCATCCCGGCTTGCCTAAAGTGGAAGACGTCATCGGCAGGCCGCTGTCGCCGTACGCGGTGACCAAGTATGCCAATGAGCTGTATGCCGATGTATTTGCGCGTTGCTACGGCATCAACTCGATCGGGCTGCGCTACTTTAATATTTTCGGACCGCGTCAGGATCCGGATGGCGCCTATGCCGCGGTGATCCCAAAGTGGATTGCGCAATTCATCGGGCAAGAGCCGGTCTACATTAACGGCGACGGCAAGACCAGCCGCGATTTTTGCTACGTGCAAAATGCAATCCAGGCCAATATTCTGGCGGCGACTACGCAGAATCCCGAGGCGTTAAACCAAATTTACAACGTAGCCGTGTCCGGCCGCACCACCTTGAACGAGTTGTTCGAATTGGGCCGCTCGCTGCTGGTGGGCCAATTCCCGTGGCTCAAGGATTACCGTCCAACCTACCGCGAATTCAGAGAAGGTGATGTGCTGCATTCGCAGGCGGACATCTCCAAAGCGCAACGCTTGCTAGGCTACCAGCCTACGCATCGCGTGGAGGACGGGCTCAAGGAAGCCCTGGCGTGGTACGTCAAAAATCTGCCGCAGGGGGGCGCTGCGCGATAGGCGCACGCACGACCGGTGTTGTCATCCCGGGCGGGATTGATGCGTTCTATCGCAGTGCGTAAGTTATTTCTATTTCTATTCCTGAGTCTTGGCCCACTGCTCATAGTTGTGGGGTAGCTTGCTGCTCAACTGCGATTCGTGCCGGCGTTGCAAAAACACATGCTATGACGCGCTTGGCGGGTGCGTGAAGGTAGCGTCTAAAAAAGCCGTAGTAAAAATATTGTTTATAATCAAATACTTACGTATTATTTCCGACATGGCGGCGTACGCTTACCGCGCGCGGTAACTGCGGTGTTTTCAGGTTGTCGCGTTGCGCCCGGTTTTGCCTGATGGTGTTTGGCTGCGCGCGTTCTGCGCCTCGCAGCCTTGTGCTTTGTGTCTGGTGTTAAGCGCCGCGCATCAGGTCTCCCGCACCATCCATGCGCAAATTATAGTGACGGTGTGCACTATGGCTTGCGATCTACGTGACAAATCGCACGGTCGGTACTTTGGTATCGATGCAATAGCGCTCGCAGCAGCGTATTGTTCTCGCGCAATAGAACATTCTGTGACGATTCGCAGTGCGACGCACGACGGGGTTGGCGACAAGGTGTTGGCAATAGTGTGATGCGACTTTTGCACACCGGCATGAATCACTAAATTTCGATTGGCAAAAAAATAAAATGTCCACGGTTCGCGTATTTAGTCATTACATCTCAGCGAGGATTGTGCTGCTCGCGATACTCGAAGCCGTGGTATTGCTGGTGGCGATACGGGCGGGGCTGTCGTGGCGTCTGAGCGGGCCCGAGACCGTCGCCGCCGGTTCCGATGGCGCGATGGTGAATGCAGCGGGCTTGGTGCTCGGCATGCTGGTGGTGATGAACAGCATGGGCCTGTATCGGCTGGATGATCTGAAGCGTGGTGTGTCCGCCGTCGGCGTGCGCCTGCTGGCCGCGGTGGCGATTTGCCTGGGCATCGCGTTTCTGATCGCGTATCTGGTGCCGTCGCTGTATCTGCGGCCGCACGGTTGGGCCATTACTGTGATTGTGGCTTTGGCCGGCAGCGGCGTCATCCGTTTGGTGTTTTACGCGTGGGGTAATCACGAGGTGTTCAAGCCGCGCGTGCTGGTGTTGGGCACCGGCTCGCGGGTGGCGAAACTGGCCGAGTCTTCACCCGGCAATAAAAACCACACGGTCATCGGCTATGTCGAGCGCCAAGCCTCCGCTCACTACGTACCCTTGTCGAGCGTGCTGGCGATGGCGCAAGGTGAATCCCTGATATCGATGGTTGAAAAGCATAAGGTCGATCAAATTGTCGTCGCCGTGCGCGACCGCCGTGACGGCGGCCTCTTGATGCGCGAACTGCTCGACTGCCGGCTCAAGGGGGTGGGCGTCATCGAACTGTCCACGTTTGTGGAGCGTGAATATCGCAAGGTGTTGCTCGATTCGCTAAATCCGAGCTGGATGGTGCTGGGCGAAGGCTTTCGCCAGAACGCCTCCAGAACCTGGGTCAAGCGCGCGTTTGATCTGCTCACCAGCGGCCTGCTGTTGTTGTTGACACTGCCCATCATGGTCATTACCGCGATCTGCATTTTTCTGGAAAGCGGCGGCCCGGTGTTCTACCGGCAGGAACGCGTGGGCGAAGGCGGGAGCGTGTTCTCGATTTGCAAATTCCGCAGCATGTACAACGATGCCGAAGGCGACGGCACCCCGCGCTGGGCCACTGCCAACGACGACCGCACCACGCGGGCGGGGCGCATCATTCGCAAGCTGCGTATCGATGAACTGCCGCAGATTATCAACGTGTTCAAGGGCGAGATGAGCTTTGTGGGGCCGCGCCCCGAACGGCCGTTTTTCGTGGACCAGCTCACAACGCAAATACCGTATTATTCTTTACGTCACGCGGTCAAGCCGGGGATCACCGGCTGGGCGCAGGTGCGCTATCCCTATGGCGCATCGCTTGACGATGCACTTGAAAAGCTCCAGTATGATCTCTACTACGTGAAGAACCATACCTTGTTCCTGGATCTGGTGATTCTGTTTTCGACGGTGGAAGTCGTGTTGTGGGGTAAAGGCGCCCGCTGAGGTCGAAGAAGGCGAAGGAATCGCATGCAACCGATGGACATACCGATCGGTACTATCAGTTACGCCGCTACCGCAGCGGCGTTTCTGTTTCTGTTTGTGCTTTTGGTGACCAGTTGGCGCGGGCGGCTGCAAGGGATGCTGCTCGCGGCGGCGAGTCTGGGTACGATGACGTGGGCTGCGGTGCTGGCGTACTTGTCCGCACACCCGGATTCCATCGTACTGTCGGCCGGCATCGCGGAGGTGATCCGCAACGCGCTCTGGTTTGCGTTTTTGATGGTGTTGCTGGGCTATTCCAGGACAGCCGTGCGCTCGTTCCGGCTGACGGGCATCGCCATCGCGGTCACCTGTGCCGCCGCTATGGCTGCTGCACTGTATTCCGGCGGCGTATCGCTGACCCGCGCGGACTCGGCGGACATTCTGTCGCGCCTGGTGATGGCGGTGGTGGGCATCGTGCTGGTCGAGCAACTCTATCGCAACGTCGATCCGCAGCAACGCTGGGGCATCAAGTATTTGTGCCTGGGCTTGGGCGGCCTGTTTGTATGCGATTTTTATCTGTATTCCGATGCGCTGCTGTTCAGGCGGGTGAATGAGGATATCTGGGCGGCGCGCGGCGTTGTCAATGCCTTGATCGTGCCGTTGCTGGCGATCTCGGTTGCACGCAATCCCAAGTGGTCGCTCAACATCTCGGTTTCACGCCGCGTGGTGTTCTACTCCACGTCGGTGTTAGGCGCCTCGATCTATCTGATGGTGATGGCGGGCGCCGGGTACTACATTCGGTATTTCGGGGGAAGCTGGAGTGTCGTATTGCAATTGACGTTCTGGTTTGGCGCTTTGCTGCTGCTCTTTGTGACGCTGTTCTCCGGTACCATACGCGCCCGGCTCAAGGTATTCTTAAGCAAGAATTTCTTCAGTTATTACTACGACTATCGCGAGGAGTGGCTGCGTTTTACCCGTACCTTGTCCGAGGGCGAGCCGGGCATTCAAATGCGCGAGCGATCGATCGAAGCCATCGCGCAATTGGTGGATAGCCCTGCCGGCGCGTTGTGGCTGTCGCAGGATATGGATACGCTGGAGCGCGTCGCCCATTGGAACATGCCGGCAGCCACGGGTACGGTAACGTTTGAGAGTCCGCTCTGTCAGTTTCTCGGCAAACGGCAATGGGTCATTGATCTGCAGGAGCACGAGGCCCAGCTTGAACCCTACGACCGTCTTGATTTGCCCGATTGGCTACGCGCCATTCCGCAAGCGTGGCTGGTGGTACCGCTTATCCATCATGAACAACTGCTGGGTTTTGTGGTTTTGGCCCGATCCAAGGGTAAAATCAAGCTCAACTGGGAGGTGATTGATCTGTTGAAAACCGCAGGGATGCAGGCGGCCAGTTACCTTGCTCAACTGGAGGCAGCCAAGGCCTTGTTGGTGGCACGTCAATTCGAGTCGTTTAACCGCATGTCTGCGTTTGTTGTGCATGACTTGAAGAATCTGGTGGCGCAACTGTCTTTGCTGTTATCCAATGCACAAAAACACAAACACAAACCGGAGTTCCAGGAAGATATGCTCGGCACCATTGGCAATTCGGTGGAGAAAATGGAGCGTCTCTTGTTCCAACTGAGGGGCAACTATAGTCTGGAGCGTCCAGCGCCCGTGGAACTCTATGGTTTGCTGCGCGGCGTCGTCGCTGCCCGTGCTGCGCTGAAGCCCGTGCCCGAGCTGGATGCGGGGACGGCTAAGACGGCGAGTGTGGTTGCTCATGATACCCGCCTGGGACGCGTGATCGGCCACTTGGTGCAGAATGCCATAGAGGCTACACCGCCGGAAGGGCATGTCATGGTTAGGTTATTGAAACAAGTTGAATCTGCCATTGTGGTGATTTCAGATACTGGTTGTGGCATGAGCGAACAGTTCATGAGCGGTCGGTTATTCAAACCCTTTGAATCAACCAAGGCGACGGGCATGGGGATTGGCACTTACGAAGCGCGGCAATATATTCGCGAGATTGGCGGCAGGATCGACGTGGATAGTAAAGTGGGGCAGGGCACCACGTTCCGCGTGGTGCTGCCGTTGTTTGTCGCGGATGGCGAAACGCCGCGCGCCGTTGCGTTGGAGGCGAGTCGATGAGCAAGAGTGGCGAAATGATCTTGATTGTTGAAGATGATCCTGGCTTGCAAAAGCAGATGCGCTGGAGTTTTGATGGTTATGAGACCGCGGTAGCCACCGACCGCGAAAGTGCGCTGGCACATATCAGGCGGCACGAGCCGGCCGTGGTCACCCTGGACTTGGGATTGCCGCCGGACGCCGATGGCGCGACGGAGGGATTGGCCACACTGGCGCAAATACTGGCACTGGCGCCGCAAACCAAAGTCATTGTTGTCACTGGAAATCAGGATCGAAGCAATGCGGTGAAAGCCATCGGTATCGGGGCCTACGACTTTTGCCAGAAGCCGTTCGATCCCGAGATATTGACATTGATCGTGCAGCGCGCTTTCCGGCTGCACGCGCTGCAACAGGAAAATCTGATTTTGCAGCAGTCGCAGGACACGCCGATTCAGGGCATGATCAGCGCGGATCCCACGACGCTCAAAATGTGCCGCAGTGTGGAGCGCGTGGCGCCCTCGGATGCCACCGTGCTGCTGCTGGGCGAGTCGGGGACGGGCAAGGAGTTGCTGGCACGGGCGCTGCATCAAAAGAGTGCCCGATCCACCAAGAAATTCGTCGCCATCAATTGTGCCGCCATCCCGGAAAACTTGCTGGAATCCGAGTTATTTGGCTATGAGAAAGGTGCTTTTACCGGCGCCAACAAGCAAACGCGGGGCAAGATTGAGTATGCGGACGGCGGTACTTTTTTCCTCGATGAAGTAGGCGATCTTCCGTTTTCGCTGCAGGCTAAAATACTGCGGTTCCTGCAAGAGCGCGTGGTGGAACGCATCGGCGGAAGAGAGGAAATCCCGGTGGATGTGCGCATCGTGTGCGCGACCCACCAGAATCTTAAAAAACTCATCGAAGAAGGCCGGTTTCGCGAAGACCTGTACTATCGACTGAGTGAGATCGTATTCATGATTCCGCCGCTGCGCGAACGGTATGGCGACGCGGTGCTGTTGGCGCAGGCGCTCATGCACAAGTTCAGTCGCCAGGAAGGGCGTTCGCTGCTCGGCTTCCAGCCGGATGCGCTGGAGGCCATCGAAACCTACCCGTGGCCTGGTAATGTGCGCGAGATGGAAAACTACATCAAGCGCGCAGTGATCATGGCGGAAGGCACGCAGATCAGCGTTGACGATCTGGGTCTGACGGCGACGGCCAAGGAGCCGGTCAATCTGCGTCAGGTGCGTGACGATGCGGAGCGCAAGGCGATCAGCAAGGTGCTGAGCCGTGTTGACGGCAACATGGTGCGTGCAGCCGAACTGCTCGGCGTGAGCCGTCCGACGTTATACGACTTGATCAACCGACACGGCTTAAAGCAATCCGTGACGATCAAGCCGGATGAAGCGTGTTAGATCGGTGTGGTTGGTGCATTGCTATTTGCTTTTGACGACAACGTAAAATATATGGGCTGAGGTGAAGGTGATGGCATTACATCGTAAATCTGTCGTGGTGATGGTTGCGGTTGCTGCGTTGGCGGCCGGTTGTGGCTCGTCGAGCGACCCTCAGGGCGCGGTAAAAAAGGTGCAAGAGTATCGTGCGAAAAATGACCACAAAGCTGCAATCATCGAGATCAAGAATCTGCTGCAGAAAAATGCCGACAACGCCGAGGCGCGCTATCTATTGGGTATTACCTATCACGACAGCCGTAACTATCGTTTGGCGGAGCAGGAGCTGCGCCGCGCGCTGGACTTGAATTACGATCGCAACAAGGTGATGCCCGCTTTGGCCCGGTCGTTGTTGATGTTGGGTGAATTTCAGAAGGTTCTCGACCAGATGCCGGTCAATGAAACGGCCGACGCAGCCGCGCAAGCCGACGTGCTTACCCTGAGGGCACGCGCGCAAATGGGACTCGGGCAGCGCGATAAAGCCCGAGAATTGCTGGGGCAAGCGCTGGCCAAGCGGCCTGAATTTTCGGACGCGCTGCTGGAGTCGGCCCGGCTCGCGGCGGGAGAGCGCAAGCTGGATGAATCCGCGCGGTTGGTGGAACGCGCGATTGCGAGTGCGCCCAAGCACGTTGAGGCGTGGCTGATGAAAGGCGACCTCGCGCGCTTGAACGCCGATGAAACGGGGTTGTTGGCCGCTAACCAGAAAGCGCTTGAAGTTGATCCCGACAATATAGTGGCGCGCCTGAATATCGCATCGATGCACATGGCGAACGGCAAGTTCGACGAGGCTCGCAAGCTGGTGGCGCAGGCGCGCGCGCTTGCCCCCGACAATGTGATGGCCGTGCACGTGCAAGCGCTGGTGGAGTTTCGGGCGCGTGATTATAAGAAGGCGAACGAGGCGATTCAGCAGGTGCTTAAGGTCGCGCCAAATTATCTGCCGAGTGTATTGCTGGCGGGCGCCATTTTGACCGAGTTGGGTTCGTACGAACAGGCACAAACCCACTTGGGCGCGGTGCTGGAGCGTGCGCCGGGTAATCTTTACGCGCGCAAGTTGATGATTTCGACGCTGGCGCGTAGTGGCCAAGTGCAGCGCGCGTTAGAGGTTGCGCAACCGGCACTGAAGCAGGCGCCTGACGATGCCCAACTGATGTCGCTGGCCGGCGAGCTCTATCTGCAGAATGGTGAGTTTGCCAAGGCGGCGGAGTTTTTTGACAAGGCCGCGAAAAGCGATCCCAAAAATGCGGTTGCAAGATCCAAACTGGGGTTAAGCCGCATGGCATCGGGGGATACGGAACGAGCCTTTGCCGATCTTGAGTCGGCGGTCGCCATCGACACCACCAAGTATCAGACGGATATGGTGTTGGTCGTGTCGTACTTACGGCGAGGGAATTATGATCAGGCGCTCAAGGCCATGGAGTCTCTGGAGAAAAAGCAGCCGACCAATCCGGTGACGTTTAATCTAAAAGCCGTGGTTTTTCTGGGAAAAAAGGACATACCCAACGCGCGCAAAAATTTTGAGCGCGCGCTTGAATTGCAGCCGACATTTTTGGCTGCGGCAAAGAATCTTGCGCAGATTGATCTTCAGGAGAAAAATCCGAAGGCGGCGCGCGGGCGTATCGAAGCGATCCTCGATAAGGACAAAGACAATGTGCAGGCTTTGATTGCACTGGCCGAGCTCGGGCCCGCCTTGGGCGCCACGTCGAAAGAGCAAGTCGAGTGGCTGGAGCGCGCACGCAAAGCCAATCCACAGGCGCTGCAACCGCTGCTGATGCTGGCCCGCATGTACTTTCAGATGGGCGAGCCGAAGAAAGCTCTGGAAGTGGCGCAGCAAGCACAAGCCGCGAGCCCCGACAACCCGCAGTTTCTTGACCTGCTGGGCTCGGCACAGATGGGTGCCGGCGAGAAGGAGCAGGCGCTGGTCACCTACCGTAAGCTGGTTAAATTACAGCCAAAATCCCCGGCTGCGCTCTATCGGCTCGCTGCCGCACAAGCGGGGGCGGGTGAACTGGGCAACGCGGAAGACTCGCTCAAGCAGGCGCTGGTTTTGAAGCCCGACTATACCGAGGCCTTGGTTGCACTGGCGCCGTTGGCACTTCGCGCCAAGCGTTATCCGGACGCGATGAAGGTGGCGCTTCAGGTACAGAAGCAAAATCCCAAAGCCCCCGCCGGATTCGTACTCGAGGGTGAAGTGTTGATGGCCGAGCAAAAATTTCCGCAGGCGATCAAAGCCTATGAGGTTGCCCAAGGCATGTCCAAGACATCGGCGACGCTGGTTAAGCTGCATGCCGCGTATGCGGCCGCGGGCAAGGTGGCCGAAGGCGATGCACGGCTGGCGCAGTGGCTTAAGGAATCGCCAGAAGACGCAGTAGTTCGGTTTTATGCGGCAGAGACGGCGTTAACCCGGAGTGACTATAAACAGGCGATTACGCAATACGAGTGGCTGCAACAAAAGCAACCTGACAATGTTCTGGTGTTGAATAACCTGGCGTGGGCCTATTTTCAGGCGAAAGATGCGCGTGCGCTGGATACGGCTGAGCGCGCGTATAAATTGGCGCCGGACAATGCCTCGGTGGCCGATACACTGGGCACGCAATTGATCGAGACCGGCAATTCGAAACGTGGCATGGAATTACTGGAAAAGGCGGCTAAGACTGCGCCGAATGTTGCGGAGATTCGTTTTCACCTGGCGCAGGGATGGATCAAGGCGGGCGATAAATCCAAGGCGCGCGGCGAACTCGAACGCGCACTGGCCATCAACGAGAAGTTTTCAAATCACGCTGAGGCGTTGAATTTGCTTAAGCAATTGCGCGAGTAGTTTGGTGCGCGGTGGTATTGGATGAGCGCCCTGGTCTTGGCGCAAACAGATTGATTGTTGTTGTGTTGGTGGTTTCCAAAATTTGGCTGAGTAGTTTTGTTCAAATGTCTGGGGATGAAAGTGATGGCAACGCGTTTTAGTGCTGTGGTATTAACGGCTTTTGTGATTGCGTCAATGGCGGGCTGTGGTTGGTCCGGAGATCCTCAGCGCATGATCGCTAAGGCCAAGGAATATCGGCAGAAGAGCGATTACAAGGCCGCTATCATCGAACTCAAAAACGTCCTGCAGAAAGAAACCGGCAATGCCGAAGCACGTTATTTGCTCGGCATAACCTATTACGATGGTCGTGACTATCGCCTGGCGGAGCAGGAATTGCGCCGTGCACTCGATTTAAGTTACGAACGCAGCAAGGTCATGCCCACGTTGGGCAAGTCGATGTTGATGCTGGGGGAATTTCAAAAAGTGCTCGATCAGGTTCCGTTGGAGGGGCACGCCAACAATGCGGTGCAGGCGGATATATTGACGATCAGAGCGCGCGCATTGACTGGACTTCAGCGGCGTGGTCCGGCTGTTGAATTGCTAAATGCGGCGCTTGCCAAGCAACCTGAATATCCCGATACACTGGTTGAACTGTCCCGGCTAGCCGCCGAGGACCAGAAGCCGGATGAGGCGATGCAACTGATACAACGCGCGATCGCCAGTGATCCAAAGCATGTCGATGCGTGGTTGATGAAAGCCGAATTTTTCCGTGCGAGCGGTAACAGTGCCGAAGCGCTGGCGGCGAATCAAAAAGTGCTCGAATTGAATCCCGCCAACATTGCGGCTCGACTGAATATTGCATCACTGCACATTGCCAACAAGAAGTTCGATGAGGCGCGCAAGCTGATTGCCCAAGTCCGTGCGATCGAGCCCTCAAACTTGATGGCAGTGCACTCCCAGGCGTTGATCGACTTCATGTCGGGCGATTACAAGGCTGCCAATGATGCGATACAGCAGGTGCTAAAGATTGCACCGAACCATATGCCCAGCGTCTTGCTGGCCGGCGCCATCCTGGCGGAGCTAGGCTCGTATGAGCAAGCCCAGCTTCACGTCGGGCGCGTGCTGGAGCTTGCGCCAGGTAGTCTTAGCGTGCGCAAGTTACTGGTGTCGACACTCGGGCGCAGCGGCCAGTTGCGCCGCGCAATTGAGGTATTGCAGGTGGGATTGAAACAAGCGCCGGACGATGCCCAATTGATGTCCCTTGCGGGTGAGCTGTACCTGCAGAATGGCGAGTTTGCCAAGGCAGCGGGGTATTTTGATGCGGCGGCAAAGCGCGATCCCAAGGACGCCAGTGCGCGCACGAGTCTTGGCATTAGTCGTCTGGCTATGGGCGAGACGGATCGCGCATTCGCCGAACTCGAGTCGGCGGTCGATCTCGATGCGACGAAATACCAGGCGGACTTGGTGCTGGTGGTCACCCATCTGAAGCGCGGCAGTTACCCGCAGGCAATGAAAGCCATGGAACCTTTGGAAAAAAAGCAACCGAAAAATCCGGTGACCTTTAATTTAAAAGCCGTGATCTTTCTCGGGATGAAAGATATTCCTAATGCGCGAAAGAATTTCGAACGGGCGCTGGAGTTGCAACCGACGTTCCTGGCGGCCACCACTAATCTCGCGGCGCTGGATATTAACGATAAGAATCCCAAGGCCGCACGCAGACGATTGGAAGCGCTGCTTGAGAAGGACAAAGAGAATGGGGCACTTTTGCTCGCCCTTGCCGAGATTGCGCCGGCGCTGGGCGCTACTCAAAAAGAACAAATCGACTGGTTGGAGCGTGCGCGCGAAGCGAGTCCGAAATCCGTAGAACCGAAGTTGTTGCTGGTGCGCTTGTATGCGCAAGGCGGAGACTTGAAAAAGGCCTTGGAGGTGGCGCAACAAGCGCAAGTGCAAAGTCCCGACGAGCCGAACTTGCTCAATCTTTTGGGTGCGGCGCAGATGGCTACGGGGCAGAATCAGCAGGCACTTGTAACGTACCAAAAATTGGTTCAGGTGCAGCCGAACAACGCGCTTGCGCTATACCGTCTCGCCAGCGCGCAGGAAAGAAATTCCGATTTCACCGCGACTGCGGAATCGATCAGGCGGGCATTGTCGATCAAGCCGGATTATGTCGAGGCTTTGGTTGTTTTGGTGGGCCTGGAGATTCGTGCCAAGCGCTTTCAAGAAGCGATGAAAATAGCGCGGCAGGTGCAAAAACAAGACCCGAAGGCACCCTTCGGCCTCGCGCTCGAAGGGGATGTGTTACTGGCGGAAAAAAAGTTTCCGGAAGCGATAAAGTTGTTTGAAGCGGTTCACGGCATGGCGAAGTCTGCAACCACAATCATCAAGTTGCATTATGCGTATGCTGCGGCCGGTCGGATAGAGGACGGCGATGCGCGCGTGGCACTATGGCTGAAAGACTCACCTGATGATACGACGGTCAGACTTTTTGCGGCGGAATCCGCATTGAAACGCGAAAAATACCCGGAAGCGATCGTGCACTACGAATGGTTAAGAAAAAGTCAGCCCGACGATGCCCTGGTGCTTAACAATCTTGCTTCAGCATACGCTCGCGTAAATGACGCACGCGCGCTAGAAACCGCCGAGCAGGCCTATAAGCAGGCGCCTGACAGTATCATTGTGTGGGATACGCTGGGCGCTGTATTGGTTGAACGGGGCGATGTTGCGCGTGGACTGGCAATGCTGGAAAAAGCGGCGGTGGCAGCGCCCGCTGTTGCTGAAATTCGATACCATCTTGCGCAGGGATGGATCAAGTCAGGCGATAAATCAAAAGCGCGAGCTGAACTCGAGCGCGCTTTTGCCATAAGTAGCAAATTTTCTGGGCACACGGACGCACAAAACCTGCTTAAACAGTTGCGCGGCGGATAGCTGCGCAATCAACGCGCGGGACGGTGTTGTTATCCCGGCATGGCGTGTTGTGAATGCTTCGCGATGTCCTCGGCGACTGCGTCGTAAAGGGGGCGCAAAATACCCCGGAGGTTTTTAATGATAACCGTGGGAACCATCATTGAAGGGATGCGTTGCCCGCGGTGCTCTACTGCACCGCCGATGACCTGAGGGTCAAAACCTATTTTACGGAAATGGCTGGCCAGCCGCTCCTCGGTCAGTACAAAGCAGGTGCGGATTCCATTCAGTCGCGCAAGTTCCGTGGCGGCCAAATACAGGCCGATGGGGATGTAAGGAAAGCGCGGTTGTTCAACGGTGCCGAAGTCCTGGTCTGAGATGGGCACTGCGCTTTTGTCCTCGCCTCTGCGCGTGCGAAACTGCGATACCACGGCAAGGCGAGAGACTTCACAAATCGTGTCGCGGGGCAATCGGGCCGGATCGACGATGGTACGATCCAGCACGTCTTTGCAAATTTTCTCGAACGGCAGTGGATACAGCGGGTCTGAGGGGCTGGCGCGGATGAGACGGGTGCAGCCGATAAACGCGCCCGATTTCACGCTGCGTATCAGCACATGGATGGCATGGGCATCATATTCATCGCTTTCCCGGCGGTCAGGCCGCAGCGGCTCGAACGCCAGTTCCTCGCAGAATACCTGATGCCGCACGCGAAATACTTCGTCTTTCAGCGCATCCGACAATGCCGGGACGATTTCGAAGTATTGCTTGTAGGCAATGCCGAGGTCAAATGTCTCTGGCAAAAACATGATCTGCTTTCCCTGATGGTGTTGTTGTGATCTAACGTGTGCCGGGTTTCGGCTATTGCAGTTTATTAAGGTGTTCTTTGGTAAAAATTTTGTCCGGCAGGTCGCGCAATTTCATCGCGGAGTATTCCAGCACGGATTCCTCGCCTTTGCGCAGCGCGTCTTCCATCACCAAGCGGGTGGGTCGCTGGGTGCCGAGCAGTGGCTGAAAATTTTCATAGCGGCAGGTTTTGAGCAAACGGTTCGACACGGAATAGAATTCCGCGCGATGTGGCCGGAAATTGGCCTGCTTTACCCAGTAAATTACTTTGCTATAGGTGACGCTGCGATCGACCGCTGTGAGTTCGAGTACATAGTGGTTTTCACCGTCGATGACTTCATGGCGCAGGATTTTCGGCGTGTAATCGCCGGAGAAATTGGAGCGCGCCAAGTCGCCGTTGGCGACTTGACCGGTCAGCCGTTGCCCAAGCGAGAGCCGTACCGGCTGCGAGACACTGGGCAGGAAGATCCATAAGTCACGCTCTTTCATGAGCATAATCTGGCCGCGTTCCGAGGCGGGCTCTGTAATCATCACCAGCGTATTGGCATTGCCTTTGGACAGCACACGGTACTTGCGGGTCTCGGCGGATTCACCCGGCGTGGCCGTTCGAATCTGGATGTCGACTTCGAACCCCTCGCGTGGGAATCGAATCAAATCCGCTTTTTCAAGCACCTGACGGGCTGTGTCCGGATCATCCGTTGCGGCGCCCAGCGCCGGTTGCAAAGGTGCGGCAACCATCGCGAAGGCGAGAATGGCCGCATGTCGTTTAAGTTTTCCCCACATGTCTTATGCGCTCCCTAATGTAGAATACTAGAATACGCGCGTAGCGATCATCGATAGACGTCTGCAAAAGCCCGGCATTCATGAGCGTTGTTCAAGTCGAGAATGTATTCAAGGAATACTCGTTAGGCGAGCAGCAGGTCCAGGCGCTTAGGGACATTACACTGAGCATAGAGGACGGCGCATTCCTTGCGATAGCCGGGCCTTCCGGCAGCGGCAAGTCTACACTACTTAATCTGATTGGTTGTATCGATAGCCCGTCTCGCGGCAGGATATTCATCAACGGGCAGGATGTCAGTGGCAAGACGCCCGATCAGCTTGCCGACCTGCGCGCGAGGACGATCGGGTTCATTTTCCAAACGTTTAACCTGTTTCCCGTACTGTCGGCGCGTGAGAACGTCGAGTATCCGCTGTTGCAGCTCAATGAAGTCGGTGCCAGTGAACGGCACGCACGCGTCGACAAATACCTCGATATTGTTGGCTTATCCAAGTTTGCCGATCATCGGCCCAACCAATTAAGCGGCGGTCAACGCCAACGGGTGGCGATTGCGCGCGCCCTGGCCACGCAGCCCAAGATCGTCCTGGCGGACGAACCGACAGCGAATCTCGACCACAATACAGGCGAGGGGATATTGCAGTTAATGAAGGAAATTAACCGCGAATATAAGACCACGTTCATATTCTCTACTCATGACCAGCGGGTGATGGAAATGGCAGACCGGCTGGTGCTGATCGAGGACGGGCAATTGACCGCCCCGTCCGAGGGCAAAGCAGTCGTCACGGCCGCCGCGACTGGCCCCGTTAGCCGCGAGGGCGGCGTCGCCCGTGTGGTGCC
>JAYUAH010000556.1:0-3796 GCA_043741415.1 Betaproteobacteria bacterium | reverse complement strand
GGGGGGCGATACGACATCCAGTGCGGCCGTGGTGCAGACCGCAGGGCACGGCTACCGCATCGAGCGGCACCTGCTGAAACAGGAATTTGATCGTGCCGACGCGGTGTGCCACCTGTTGCTGCGGTACACCCAGGCCTTGATGGCGCAAATGGGCCAAACCGCGGCGTGTAACCGGCACCATACCATTGAGCAGCAACTCGCCCGTTGGTTATTGACGACGCTCGATCGCATCCCGTCGGGTGAGTTGATCATTACGCAGGAGTTGATTGCAGGCATGCTGGGGGTGCGCCGCGAAGGCATCACCGGGGCGGCCGTCAAATTGCAACAGGTGGGTTCGATACATTACCGCCGCGGCCATATCACCGTGCTGGATCGCTCGGGCCTGGAGGCCAGCGCGTGCGAATGCTACGCCGTGGTCAGGAAAGAACGCGAGCGACTGCTTGCGGACGTGCGGCAGCGCACAGACGAGGCCGTGGCTTCCGTTTAACTTCACGCTGTAGATAAAGTAAATGTGCTGCCGCCGCTCGAAGTCTGCCCGGCAGCAACTGGCATTGAACCCGATTTTTGATATGGAGATGCAAATGAAAAAGTTTATAGCGTTGGTGGTGATGTTGTCATTTGGTGCGCTGTCGTTCGGCGCGTTGAGCGGTTGCAATACGATGGCAGGTGTCGGCAAGGACATCGAGCGCGGCGGTGAAAAAATTGAAGGCGCTGCGCAGCGCAATAAGTAAGCCGTGATATTCATTCACTGACACGAACATAGCAAGGAGACACACCATGAACTGGGATCGTATCGAAGGCAACTGGAAGCAGGCCAAAGGCAATGTGAAGGAGCAATGGGGCAAGCTCACCGACGATCATCTCGACGTGATCGCCGGCAAGCGCGACCAGCTCGTCGGCAAGGTGCAGGAGAATTACGGTGTGGCCAAGGACGAGGCCGAGCGCCAGGTCAAGGACTGGGAAACGCGCAACAAGAAGCTGTTCGAATAGCTTTCGCAAGCGCGATTAATTAATTTTTTATAGGAAAACTGCATGACATTCACCAAACACTTGATGGCAGCAGCCATCGTCAGCGTATTCGCTTATTCAGGCTACGCGAACGCGTTGAGCAAGGCCGAAATCAAAACCGAAGGCGACGCGATTGCAGCGCAATACAAATCGGCAAAAGCGAAATGCGACGGCCTCAAGGCTAACGCCAAAGATATATGTATGGCGGAGGCCAAAGGTGCGCATGATGTATCCAAGGCGGAATTCGAGGTGCGTCAGAACGACACACCGAAAACCCGTAATAACGTTCGTGTTATCAAAGCCGACGCCGACTACGGCGTGGCCAAGGAAAAATGCGATGACCTAGCGGGCAACGCCAAGGATGTGTGCGTGAAGGATGCCAAGGCGATGCTGGTCACCGCGAAGGCCGACGCCAAGGCGGATTTGGAATCGGGCAACGCTAAACGCGGCGCCAATGAGAAAGTGAGCGAAGCGCGCAAGGACGCCGCCGAAGACAAGCGCGACGCGAACTACGCCGCCGCCAAGGTGCGCTGCGACAAGTTTACGAGCGACACCAAAGATCGCTGCATTGCCGATGCAAAAGTGCAGTTTGGGGTTAAGTAGCCTGATGGTTTAGAACGACTTCGGTGGTACTTGGCGGGCCCTGGCGCTATGCACCACGGCCCGTTTTTTTTCGGCTGCAATCGAACGCCACTAATTCGCAGCCTCTATCGCGGTGACGGTAGTGACGCCGCCGATATTCTCAACCACGAATCGGATCTTGTCGCCCGCGTTGAGTTTGTCGAGCAACGCCGCATCTTTGACCTGAAACACCATGGTCATCGCCGGCATGCCCAGATTCAGAATAGGGCCGTGGCGGATGGTGAGTTTTTGTGCGTCTTTGTCGACTTTGCGGATTTCGCCTTCGGTGAGTACTTGCGGTTTCGAAGCCACAGATTGAGCCCATGCCAGCGGCATGACAACGCCGAGGCTCAGTGTAGCGGCGACCAGCGCGGCGTGCAGTAAAAGCGTTTTGTGTTTCATGATGTTCCTATAAAAAAATGAATAAAATCAAATACTTAGTGATTTCCATGCAAGACGGGTTTGCGTGCGCGCAGTTCGCTCGTTGGTGCCGCGGGTTTTGCTGCCGGCGCCGGTTCCGCGGCGCTACGAGCGGCAACAGGCGCAGCACCCGTCCACTCGCGGGCAACGGTTTAGAGGGCTCCTTAGAATTGATATAACGTTTGAAGCGGAAATCAGTTACGTGAATCCGCCTTCCTGTTGCGTTACTTCACGATCACCTTGCCGATCATGCCGGCTTCGAAATGCCCCGGCACCAGGCAGCCGTAGTAAAACTCGCCGGTTTGCGTGAATTGCCACACCATGTGTTCGCTCGCACCCGGCTTCACGTGCGCCATGTACGGTTCGTCGTGTTCCATGGTGGGAAACTTCCGCATAAGTTCGGCGTGTTCTTCCAGTTCTTTCATTGTGCCCAGCACCATTTCATGCATCACCTTGCCGCCGTTCTTTACCGTGAAGCGCACGGTTTCGCCGCGCTTCACGGTGATTTGCGCAGGCGTGAAACGCATCTTGTCGCTCATATCGATGCGCAGGGTGCGCGTGGCACGCTTGGGATCGCCTTCGCGCCCGAAGGACATTTCTTCGGTGCTGATCTTGCGCGGCGCGGATCTGTTTTGTTCGCCATGTGCCCACGCCGCGCCGGGCAGGAGTGCGGCTAGTGAAATAATAAGTATTTGATTTAAAAAAGTTTTTTTCATTATTATAGTCGTCAGTGATTGTGGTTTACGGGTTTGCGCGCGCGCAGGTCTACGGCTGCGGGCTGCGCGGGGGCTACGCCGGCGGGCCGTTGCGCGACGGGTGTTGCGCCTTTCCATTCGTAAGCGACCGTGCCTTGCGGATGCTTGAACCATCCGGGATCTTTATAGTCATCGCGCGCCAGCCCTTCGCGTACTTTCACCACACTGAACATGCCGCCCATTTCCAGCGGGCCGAACGGGCCGGCACCGGTCATCATCGGCAGCGTGTTGTCGGGCAGCGGCATTTCCATGGCGGCCATGTCCGCCATGCCGCGCTCGCCCATCACCATGTAATCGGGAATGAGCTGGATGATTTTTTCCGCGACGCCGCGATGTTCGACGCCGATCATGTTGGGCGCGCTGTGGCTCATCGCGTTCATGGTGTGATGCGATTTGTGGCAGTGTATGGCCCAGTCGCCGGGTTCGCCGGCGACAAACTCGAACGCGCGCATCTGCCCCACGCCGACATCGATGCTGACTTCCGGCCACTGCGCACTCTTGGGCACCCAGCCGCCGTCGGTGCAGGTGACTGCGAAATCATAGCCGTGCATGTGGATCGGATGATTGGTCATGGTGAGATTGCCGAAGCGGATACGCACGCGGTCGCCTTTGCGCACTACGAAAGGGGCGATGCCGGGAAACGCGCGCGAATTCCAGCACCACAGGTTGAAATCGAGCATGGTGTTGACCCGCGGCGTTGCCGAGCCCGGCTCGATGTCGAACGAATTGATCAGGAACACGAAGTCACGATCCACCCGATGCAGCGCCGGATTCTTGGGATGCACTACGATAAAGCCCATCATGCCCATCGCCATTTGCACCATCTCGTCAGCGTGCGGGTGATACATGAAAGTGCCGGGGCGGCGCGCGACAAACTCGTAAACAAATGTCTTGCCCGGTTCGATACCCGGCTGGTTAAGCCCAGTCACGCCGTCCATGCCGTTCGGAATGCGCTGTCCGTGCCAGTGCACGCTGGTCACTTCGGGCAATTT
>JAYUAH010000555.1:0-8820 GCA_043741415.1 Betaproteobacteria bacterium | reverse complement strand
TCAATCGCCTTCTCGCGCATCAGCGGCGTCTTGCCGCGGTTCGATGAATTGAACAGCTCGTGTTCGAATATGCCTTTGATGCACAGCTTGCCTTGATTAACCGGTGCATCCGCCACGCCGCGCGCGGTGACCGCCTTGCCTGCGGCGTTGAGACCGACCTCAATCGAACAACCGGTGGAGCAGTAACCGCACGTCGTGTATTTCCAATCGACTACGCCTTTATCGGCGATTTTGATCGGGTTTTTAACATGACGTCCGAACAGCATGGTGTATTCCTTCTCTATATCCGCGCAAGAATGCTACTGCTCTCAACCGGCGCGGCAAGCGCCAAGGCGACCAAGCCGCACACAGTGCAAGTGGAAACAACGTGTCGCATAGCAACTATATCAAAGCAATGTTTGTACCATGACAAATAGTTGTTTAAAAACAAATACTTATATTATTATCCCTCGTGTTACTGCTCTATTTTGGTGCATGGCAACATGCTGTAGTCTTGTGTTGGTGCATAATGCGGCGCATTCAAGGTGCGCTGACATTCGGCGCGCTCAAGTCAACGCCCTCCCGTCACGCAGCGTTCAAAGCACACTATGAAAAATAATTTTCCGCTCTCGACGCTGACGCGCACAGTTTTGCTGCTGGGGCTCGCCGTTGCAGCCGCCATTACAACTTTTCATGCACACGCACAAATGGCGGAAATGCCGTTGACCATCGCCGGTCACAAGCTGGTCGCCGAAGTCGCCGCGAGCGATCCGGAGCGCATGCAGGGCCTCATGCACCGGCGCATGATGCCGGAGAACCGCGGCATGCTGTTTGTGTTCACCGAAGAATCGCGCCATGCGATGTGGATGAAAAACACTTACCTGCCGCTGTCGGTAGCGTTCATCGACAGCAAGGGCGTGATCAGTAACATCGAAGACATGAAGCCGCACACCGAAGACACCCACCCGGCCGTGAAACCGGCGCGCTATGCGCTGGAAATGAATCTGGGCTGGTTTGCCAAGCGCGGCATCAAGGCCGGCGCGAAAATTGAAGGGCTGGAGAAGGCGCCGGCACCAAAGTGAGGTTTTGAGTGTTGAGTGTTAGGTGCAACCCCGTACACACTCTAAACACTGAACGCCCGACCCCAAACAAAAAGCCCGGCACTGCCGGGCTTTTTTGCTTCTACCAAATACCTTACGCGAAATTCTTCGCCACGAACTCCCAGTTCACCAGATTCCAGAAAGCCTCGACGTATTTCGGACGCAGGTTGCGGTAGTCAACGTAGTAGGCGTGCTCCCACACATCGCAAGTCAGCAGCGGCTTGTCGGCGCCGGTGAGCGGTGTTGCGGCATTGGAGGTGGATGCCAGATCCAGCGAACCATCGGCCTTTTTCACCAGCCAGCCCCAGCCGGAGCCAAACGTACCGATGGCGATTTTGGAAAACTCTTCCTTGAACTTGGCGAACGAGCCCCACTTTTTGTGAATCGCTTCAGCCAGCGCGCCGTTGGGTTCGCCGCCGCCTTTGGGCGACAAGCCCATCCAGTAAAAGGTGTGGTTCCACACCTGCGCTGCGTTGTTGAACATACCGCCGGAGGACTTTTTGACGATGTCTTCCACGCTCATGTTTTCAAACTCGGTACCCTTGATCAGGCCGTTCAGGTTGGTGATGTAGGTCTGGTGATGCTTGCCGTAGTGAAACTCCAGCGTCTCTTTCGAGATATGGGGCGCCAACGCGTCCAGCGCGTAAGGCAGCTCGGGCAGTTTGTGTTCCATGCGAATTCTCCGTGAGGCGGTTTGAGTACAAGAAAAACGGGCCGTAGCCCGTTAGACTTGATTGTAGTGCAACCCGCGTGCCGTGAGGCACAAACTTTTACGGAGAATGGCGCAAGCTCTCACGGACTTGCGCTAAACCGATGCAGCGCTTTGCTTACAGGCCGCCGTTTTGCTGCGCCACCATGCAGAACAACATGGGTATCGACAGCATGGTGTTGATACGCGAGGTCATACCGGCGAGCTTGGCAGCAGCGGCTTTTTCCTCGGCGGACACCGTGACGATCCCCAGCGCCTTTTTCTGATTGGGCCAAATGATAAACCACACGTTGAACGCCATCACCAACGCAATCCACATGCCCAGCCCGATCGCGCTGAAGGGTTTGCTCAAAGTGAGCGCCTGGCCGATGTAGCCCAGCATGCTTGCAAGCAGCACGCCCGTAACCACGGTCGCCAGCGCGGCCCAGCGGAACCAGAACAGCGCGGCCGGTGAGATCACTTTGCCGATGGCTGGTTTTTGGTCATCGGGAATTTTCGGCATCGACGGCGTTTGTACGAAGTTGAAATACCACAGCAAGCCGATCCACATTACACCCGACATCACATGCAGCCAGCGCATCACGAAGGCCCACCATGCATGTTCACCAAACTTGCCGCCGGCGCCCATGATAAAAATTAGCGCGATCAGAATAACGACGCCCGCGATGATAGTTTTCCCCAACGACGAAAAAAACGCAGCCATGGCTTTGCTCCTTGCGTGAATAATTATGTGTCGTAAGTGTCACCGACGCGGCAATTCTAGCACAAGCACATACCGCATCTGCCCCGAAATGCCGCTATGCGAAACGCGATCCCGTAATTTAACCAATTGAATCTATTATGTTTTCAAGAATGAGTGTCTGCTATACCATAGGCATTGCCCGCGATCCGGGTTATCCTTTTCCCCACTAACCGGGGAGGCTTATGAAACAACTGAGTATCGGTTTGATCGCCTTGGCGTCGTGCTTACCGGCCATCGGCACGGCATACGCGCAAATCTGGGGACCACTAACGCTGGAAGAGCTTAAACAGGAAACCCTGCGCCGCGCCGAACTCAACGCGCCGCCCATCGCCGGCATCAAACCCGATGACGCGCGCGTGGCCGTTGCGCAACTCGTAAGCCTCGACCGCGAAGTGTGGGCCGCCGCGTGGATGAGCAACGGCGAGCGCTACATGAAACAGGCGCAGGCGTTGGAAAAAACATCCCCACAGGAAGCACGCGAAGCCTATTACCACGCGTGGCACAACTTCAGCACCGGCCGCTGGCCCAGTGAAAAACTTTCGCCCGGCAAGCAAAAAGCCTACGAACGTTCACTCGATGCATTTCTAAGCTATGGCAAGCTGCTCGATCCGCCGCTCGAAATCGTGCGTTTTCCGTTTGAAGGTAAACCGGTCACCGCGTACCTGCGCTTGCCAAAAAACGCAAGCAGCACAAAACCCGTGCCACTGGTATTCGGCATCAACGGTCTCGACTCACGCAAGGAAGATGTGATCGCGCGCGTGGATGATTTTCTGCAACTCGGCATCGGCGTATTCGCCGTCGACATGCCCGGCACCGGGCAATCGCCGATTTTGGTAGAGGTGGGCGCCGAGCGTTTGTTCTCGGCGGCGCTCGACTGGTTGCAAATGCGCCGCGACATCGATGCCAAACGCATTGTAGTACAAGGCCGCAGTTGGAGCGGCTACTGGGCGGCGCTGATGGCCTACACCGAAAAAGATCGTATTCGCGGCGCGGTGGTGCAGGGCGTCGGCATCCACGGATTCTTTCAACCCGAGTGGCAAAAGAAATCGTTTTCCACGCGCGAGTATCTGTTCGATATTTTTCCGGCGCGCGCCTCTGTCTACGGTGTAAAAACCGAAGAAGAATACCTCGCCTACGGCCCCAAACTCTCGCTCGCCACCCGCGGCTTTCTCGACAAACCCGCAGCGCCCATGCTGGTGGTCAATGGCGAGCGTGACACGCAACAACCGATTGCCGATTTGTATTTGCTGATGAAACACGGTGACCCGAAAGACGCGTGGGTGAATCCCGCCGGCGGCCACATGGGCCGCTCGCCAAATTGGAGCAGCGGCGATATTTTCCGGCGCGTGGTACTGCCGTGGATTGCGCGCAAACTTGAGGTGCAGCAGACAGTGGCAACGGCTACGCCGCCGCACTGAGCTATTTTGCAACGGCCGGCCCACCCGTCAACGGCACAAAACGCACCGCCAGCACCTTGCGCGTTTGGGTTTTGCCGTCGGCTGCTTTGGTCATCAGCAGCAGTTCCTGATGCGATGACTGCGCGCCTACCGGTATCACCAATTTACCGCCGGGCTTGAGTTGCTCGATCAACGCCGGTGGCACGTCGCGTGCTGCGGCCGTCACCATGATGGCGTCGAACGGGGCGGCCTCGCGCCAGCCTTGATAACCGTCACCGATGCGCGTCACCACATTGCAGTAAGCCGCGAGCCGTTCTTTTGCCACACGGCCCAAAGGCTCGACAATTTCAAGGGTGTAAACGCTCGCCGCCAATTCCGCCAGTACCGCTGCCTGATAGCCGGAACCGGTACCGATTTCCAACACTTTTTCGCTGCCGTTTAAATCCAGCAAATCGGTCATCAGCGCCACGATATACGGCTGCGAAATCGTTTGCCCGTTGCCGATGCCGAGCGGACTGTTGCGATAAGCATTGGCCTCATCGCCCGCCGCCACAAAGCGATGGCGCTCGACCTTGCGCATCGCGTTCATTACCCGCGCCGCAAACGCCGCACGCCCGGTTTCAGCCGCGGTGTCGCGCGCCAGGGCCGCGATTTCATCAACCATTTTTGCGCGGGCCGCGGCGTAGTCTTGTGCGCATGCAGTCCCCATCATCATGGCCAGAAAAATCCCCACAAAATTTTTCATCGCCGGCAAACCTTGCGATAGACACAAAACAAAAGGGGCATACCGTTTCCAGTATGCCCCTCGTTCCGGCGCCTGACAATCCGGCGCGGCAACTTCTATAACTTACTTCTTGGTGGTCAAGCAGTCTTTCATGAAGGCTTTACGGTCGTCGCCCTTCACCTTCTTGTCGCCGGCTTCCGCGTTGCACGACCTCATGCGATCTTGCTGCGTTTTTTGCTGTGATGCTTGCTTGTCTTTCAGGCACGAGCTCATGAATTTTTTGCGCTCGTCGCCTTTTTTGTCGGCGGCATCGGCGTTACATTCTTTCATGCGCTCTTGCTGGGCTTTTTGCTTTTCGCTGGGTTCTTTTTTCGCTTTGTCGCCTTTTTTCATTTCGGCTTTCGGTGCATCCGCCTTGGCCGTCGCCGCAGCGGGCGCACCAGGGGCAGCAGGCGCACCCTTATCTTGAGCAAACAGCGGCGAAGCCGCCAGCATGAAACACACCATCGCAATTAGTTTCTTCATTCAAATCTCCTAAATTATCATTTAAAAACAAATATTTACATTGTCGGACTACTCGCCGAGCATAGCCCTGGCTCTCTCAATAACGCGCAAGCGCTAAGCTCGCTGACACGGATTGCATCGATCGAGCACACCAGTAACAAATGCAGACGAACTCGCGGGTGGGAACGCCTCTGGAAGCCGCACGCATATTAACGTAAAAAGCGCCCAAGCACGCTTAAGCACGCTGCGGCACGCTGCAGCACACTTAAGCAATGTTCAACATGCGTGCGGCGTTGCCGCCCAAAATCAAATCGCGATCACTCGCCGCTACGGCAGGCCAACGCTCGACGATGTACACCGGCTGCTCATGGCCCATGTCGAAACAATAATCGCTGCCGAGCACCACGCGGTCGGCGCCGACTTCGCGTATCAGGTTCGCCATGATGTCGTCATTGTGGCCGATGGTGTCGTAGCTGAAGCGCCGCAGATATGCGCTCGGCGGTTGCTTCATGTGCTTTAACTCCGGTCGCACTTTAGTGCCGTGATCCCAGCGCCCCACGAGTGCCGGGAAGGTGCCGCCCGCGTGCGGCAACATCACATGCAGCTTGGGAAAACGATCCATCACGCCGCCGAATATCAGATGCGCCGCCGCGATGCCGGAGTCATACGGATTACCGCACAGATTGATCAGGTAATATTTTTTCATGCGCGGCATACCGATGGGGTCCATCGGATGCAGGTAAATCGGCCAGCCGAGTTCTTCACACTTGGCATAGACATCAAACAACGATGGATCGTCGAGCTCCTTGTCGAGCACATGCGTACCCATGTAGAGGCCGCGCATGCCGGGCAGCTTGGCGGCGCGCTCGATCTCCTTTAGCGCAAGCGCCGGTGCGTGCATGGGCAGCATCGCCATACCGACAAAACGCTGCGGATACTTTTGGTGCGCAGCAGTAGCCGCATCGTTATAAACCTGCGACAGTGCCAGCGCGTAATCGGGCGGCGCAAAATAAACCATCGGCGTGGTGAGCGACAGCGCATGGATATCGACGCCTTGTTTATCCATCGCCGCCAGCCGCAAATCGAGATCGACAAACGCGCGGGTAAACACCGAGCCCAATCCACCGCCGCTGAATTTGAAATCATCGCCGCTACGCACAATAGCCGCACCGCACTGCGCGCCGTCTTTCTCGATCAACTTCACCCATTCTTCCGGGAACCAGTGCGCGTGCGTGTCGATCACCGGCCCTGCGCCGCGCGGGCCCTTACCGCTTACTGCACTTAAACCACTTGTCATAGTGAACTCAAAAAATATTCAATAAAAACAAATACTTACAACAATATTCAAATTCTCATCGCAAAAACGCAAAGGCGCGAAGAAGGGCAGCAAAGAAAATCTAAGAGGTTATGTGGGGTCTTTGCGTAAACTTTGCGCCTTCGCGTCTTTGCGCTTGGAATTTAAAAATCAAAACAACGACAACTGCCCGCTCGCCGCACCCGGCACACGAAACTGCGTGGTATCCAGCGACGCATTGCGCAGCATGCGGCTGCGTTCTTCAAAGCCGATGCGACGCTTGGCGATGGCAAAGCGTTTCGACAGCAATTCCGCAAACTCGCCTTGCCCGCGCATGCGGCTGCCGAAATTCGGATCGTTGTCACGCCCGCCGCGAAATTCGTGCACACGGCTCATCACGTGCTTGGCCTTCAACGGATAGTGGCGTTCGAGCCAATCGCGAAACAGCGTCTTCACTTCATACGGCAAGCGCAGCACCACGTAACCGGCCTGCGTGGCACCCGCCTCAAACGTGGCTTCAAGCACGGCTTCGATCTGATCGTCATTCAAAAACGGAATCACCGGCGCCACCAGCACGCCCACCGGCACCCCCGCCTGCGCCAGCGTGCGTATCGCTTCGATGCGGCGCGCCGGCGCGGAACAGCGCGGCTCCAGCCGCCGCGCGATGTCGTGATCAAGATTATTCACCGACAGAAAAACATTGACGAGACGCTTTTGCGCCATCGGCACCAGGATGTCCAGATCGCGCTCCACCATCGCGTTTTTAGTGACAATGCCCACCGGCTGATTGAATTCGTTGCACACTTCGAGAATGCTGCGGGTAATGCCGAGTTTGCGCTCCGCCGGTTGATACGGATCGGTATTCGCGCCCAAAGAGATTACATCGCAAACGTAGCCGGGCCTCGACAATTCCTTGCGCAGCAATTGCGCCGCATTCATCTTGGCGAAAATAATGGTTTCGAAATCCACACCCGGCGACAGGTTGCGGTACGCATGCGTGGGCCGTGCATAGCAATACGAGCAGCCGTGCTCGCAGCCCTGATACGGGTTGATGGATTGCGTAAACGGAATGTCCGGCGAGTTGTTGCGCGAGATAATGCTCGCCGCTTTTTCTTCGATAATTTGCGTTTTTAGTGCGCGCGCATTTTCGTTCTCGGCATCAACATCATCATGCAACCAGCCGTCATCGTACGCCTCGCGCTCTACCGTCTCGAAGCGCCCCTCCGGGTTGATCGCAGAACCCCGCCCCTTACGAGGATCAACATGCTTGCCCGACGTGGTTCGCAACGACATACGGATTAAGCGGTCTTGTGGGCGTGCGTGGTAATCATTTCCATCACGCGCCGGTTGTTCTTGCCGGTCATCTGCGTGCGCACCACCGAGGTCAGCCGCCCGTGATGAATAATCTTGGACTTCGCCTTGATCACGCGGCCTTCGCCGGGGCTGATGTACCACGCGGTCACCGCACTCAGCATCCACGTCGGCGGCAATGCGGTTTGCGCGGTCGCGATGCCCAGCGCCATGGTCATGCCGCCCTGTAGATGCCCGACGCGGTTGCTCACATGCGGCCCGTTGGCGAGTGAGCCCGCAGCACCCTGCGTGAGCGCGTGCGTTTCTATGCCCCAGAAATGATCGATGAATGTGCCGCCTTTGTGCGCAGCGGCGAGCGCGGCATCGACCCGTTGCAACACGGCGCGTTCGTCGCGATTCAATTCATTTTCAGGCATCGGTGCCACCGGCGGATCGCCGTCCTTGGGCAGCGACATGTTGTACAGCGCCACGCCGTTGGGCGGATCCAGCACCATAAACGTGCCGTAGCCAAAACACACGGGCTTGCCGTGCGCGGTCAGCGTCACATTCGCCGCGCCCTGGCGGCTGGTGATGTTATCGACATAACCCTGCAAGCGCGAATCCAGTTGCAGCCGGCCACGCATTGGCACGCCGGTGAATTGCAGGTTCATTTGCACCGTGGCCAGCCGCGAATAGGGAAAGTGCCCGGCGCGGATATTCGCCGCCATCGCCATGTCGGCGAATATCGCGGCGGCGCCGTAATGCACGTTGCCCTGCGCGTCGGCGATATGCGGGCCGGCGTCCATCGCCATGCGCACCTGCGGCTCGGTCACGAGATCAAAAGAAAAATTCAGAAAATTGCCGATGAAGTGATAGCCCGGCGTGCGATTGAGCGTGAAGGCGCGTAGTACGCGCTCGCGGATTTGTGAGTCGGTGGACACGGGGGTTTCTAGGCTGTGAAAAAAGAGGGCGTATTCTACTGCGGCGGCTGATTCTGTGTCGGCGTTGCTGCGCGCAACATATTCATTAAGTGCCGCAGCGCCGCTTCACTCGCCACACCCTGCTCACGCGCGAGATCAAC
>JAYUAH010000554.1:0-3801 GCA_043741415.1 Betaproteobacteria bacterium | reverse complement strand
AGTTGTTCCGGCGCGATCATGGCCTATCGCGTTAAGCTTACCGACCGCGCCCTGCGCGACCTCACACAAATCCACACTCTGATCGAAGCAGCATCATTGCCCCAGGCCGCGCCGTGGTTCGGGCGGCTGGAGCAGGCGATCTTCCGTCTTGAGCAATATCCGGGCCGTGGTACGCGCACGCCGGAGGATGCGGGCTTGCGCCAAGTGCTCCACGGCCGCAAGCCGTACGTGTATCGCGTTATTTACGAAGTGGATGAGGCCAGAGCCACCGTTCATGTGCTGCACATACGTGCGCCGCGACGCAATCGGTTGCGCTCCAAGCCGCTTTGAATTGCACGAACCAACTACCGCGCCCGGTTCGCCGCAATATGCTCCGCCGCACGAAACCCGGTGGTCGACGATTTGCTCAGGCCGCCGACATAGCCAACCATGTCGCCGCCTTCCAACCCGCCGGTAGCGCAGCCCGCCGCATACAAGCCGGTGATCGGATGGTTATTCGCGTCGAGCACCCGGCTGTCGGTGTCGATGGCGATGCCGCCCATGGTGTAGGTGATGCCTGCCGCCAGGCGCACGGCATAAAATGGGCTGGTGCGGATCGGCCATGCTTTGTGGTTGTTGGTGGTGCGCTTGGGCGTGAGTTGCGCCGTCGAGCCCGCATCAACAGCGGCGTTGTATTGCGCGACGGTGGCTTCGAGTGCGGCAGTGGGCAGGCCGGCCTTCTGCGCGAGGCTCGCGATGTCGTTGGCTTTATGCACGGTGCCGCCGTTGGTCACAATCAGCGGATTGGCCGGTGTGATGAAGGCCTTGCCCGGGCCTTCCCAAATGGGATGATCGAATATCACCGTGCTGCACAGTGGATCGGGCAGCCCCGCGACGTGGTTGGCGAGATACACGCCGCCCAGCCCTTCGTCGACAAAACGTTGGCCGCTGTTATCCACCATCACGCCGGCAACGCACAAATCATCGAGCACCGGGAACGGCCACAGGTCGTCGTTGGTCATTGCGTCCTGAATCAGCAGGTGGCCGTAGAAGCGGTTCATGCCGGTGAGTTGTGCACCGATGGCGCGCGCCATTTTGAGGCCGTCGCCCATCGCGGTTTGCGCGTTGCGCTGACGAATTTTTGCAGGCTCGGGCGTGATGTATTCCTTCAGCAATTCGTGATTGGCCTGAAAGCCGCCGTCGCAGATGACGACGTTGCGCGCGTCGAGCGAGACGCGCGCGCCATTCTGTTGGACTTCAACGCCCGTGCATTGCGCGCCGCTCATGCGCAAGGCTAGTGCGCGCGTGCCGAGCAGCAAGGTGGCCCCGGCTTTCTTGAGTTCGGCATGCAGGGTGCGCAGCATCACATCACCGCCGCGGCCATGCCAGTAGTCGCGGCCTTTGGTGGCGATGGGGGGTGCGAGTGTGGTTTGGCGATGCGATGCGGTGCCGACTTTGATATAGCGTATGCCTTTGGACTTCAAAAAATTCACTGTGGTGGCGACGTGATTTGCCATCGTCTCTGCAAATTCGGGTTTGGCAAAGCCATGCGTCTGCGTGTTGATGGCGTTGAGCAAATTCGCCGGCGGCTCGAACACATCGCGATACGACACATGAAACGCGCCGCCGCAAATACGCGAATTGCATAGGTAGCGATCGGTCTCGCCTTTTTCGAGGATGGCGACTTTCACGCCTTGCTCGGCGAGACGCAGGCCGCAGGTGAGACCAGCGAGTCCGCCGCCGATGATAATGGTTTCGTACGAGTGGGTTGTAGACATGGTTATAAAATATTCAATAAAAACAAATACTTAAGATTGATATTATTCGGCTTTGATGCCGAGCTTGTGGATCAGTGCGGCCCAGCGCTTGCGCTCAACGGCGAGAAAATTTCGAAAGTCATTCGCGCTGCCGCCGACGAGACTGACACCGAGTTCATTCATCATTTTGCGATAGTCGGCGTCTTTCAAGGTGGTGTTGACATCGCGATTGATGGCGCTGATCACAGCAGCCGGCGTCGCGGCGGGTGCGAGCAAGCCGTGTGCGAGCGTAGAGGTAAATCCGCGTAACCCGCTTTCATCAAACGTCGGCAGGTCCGCCAGCGCAGGCAATCGCGCAAGACTCGCAATCGCAACGCCGCGCACTCTGCTGCCGCGCACATGCGTGATGGCCGAGGACGAGCTGTCGAATAGCAACTGAATTTCGTTGCCGATCATTGCGGTGAGCGCGGGTGCCACGCCTTTGTAGGGAATGTGCTGTAGGTCGATGCCCGCCGCCGCTTTGAACAACTCACCCGCGAGGTGCAGCGACGTGCCCACACCGCCCGAACCAAAATGCAGCGTGCCGGGCTTGGCCTTGGCGAGGGCAATCAACTCGGAAACTTTCGTGACCTGCAACGCCGGTGTCGTGAGCAACACGCTCGGCGTTTCACTCACCTGTACCACCGGCGCGAAATCCTTATCGGGATCGTACGCGAGCTTGTCGTAGAGCGCGGGGTTGATGGCGATCACCGGATGGGTCACAAAAAAAAGTGTGTAGCCGTCGGGCTTGGCGCGTGCCACGGCCACCGCGGCGAGACCGCCCGCGGCGCCCGCAATGTTTTCCACCACGACTGGATGGGCCCACTGTTTGGTGAGCCGCTCACTCAGCCGTCGCACATTGAGATCGGTGCCGCCACCGGCGGGGAAGGGGGCGATCACGCGCACGTTACGGGCGGGGAAATCTTGGGCGTGCGCGAGGCCCATTGCAGATATAAATGCAGCGGTGATTAGGCTTGCAAGCGCGAAACGCATAGCAATTACGTCGGACAGGCGTGCAGCGCGTACTCACGTTCTTCAACGATCATGATGTTTCCTAACTTGGGATGGATGTAGCGGGTTGGTGATAACGCAGATTCATTGAAGCACGGCGCATTCTGGTATGTCTATTCTCAGCCCACATCATGCAATATCAATCGGGTTTCAGCCCCGTCTCCTTGACCACGCGCCGCCACTTCGCGTAATCGCGCTGCACTTGTTCGGCCAGTTCGCCCGGCGTGCTGGCGATGAAATCCATGCCGCTGGCGATCAAGCGGTCTTTCACGTCCGGGTCGTTCACGGTTTTTACCAACTCGCTGTGCAGCCGCGCGATCAACGGCTGCGGCAAACCCGCCGGCGCGAACATCGCGAACCATTCAAACGCTTCATAACCCGGCGCCACGGTTTCGGCGAGCGTCGGTAAATCGGGCGCGTCGGCGCGGCGCTTTAAACTGGTGACGGCCAGCGCGCGGATGCGTCCCGCTTTGATTTGCGCGGCGGTCGACAGGGTGCCGCCGAACAGCATGTGAATGTGCCCGGCAATCAGGTCGGTGATCGCCGGCCCCGTGCCTTTGTACGGCACGTGCGTGATGCTGATGCCGGTTTGTATGCGCAGCAACTCGGCCGCCAGATGCACCGCGCTGCCGGAGCCCGCCGAACCGTAATTCATGCTGCCGGGTTTGGCGCGGGCGAGTGCCACCCATTCCTGCATGGTGTGCGCCGGCACGCCGGGATAAATAACCACGCGGTAGGGCGAGCGCGCAAACAACATCAGCGGCGTGAAGTCGCGCACCGGATCGTAGGTGGTGCGCGGATTAACCGCCGGGTTGGTGACCAGCGCGCTGATTGCGATCAGCAGTGTGTAGCCGTCGGGCGTGGCGCGCGCTGCGAGTTCATGTGCGAGATTGCCGCCACCGCCGGCGCGATTGTCGATCACCAGTTGCTGCTTGAGATGTGCCGCGAGTTTTGCGTTGATCGTGCGCGCAATGATGTCGGTGCTGCCGCCCGGTGGATACGGCACCAGCACGCG
>JAYUAH010000553.1:0-8844 GCA_043741415.1 Betaproteobacteria bacterium | reverse complement strand
CGGCGTTGAATGAGCTGATCGGCACTTCGGTCTATGTGAAGCACGAGAATTGCCAACCGGTGGGTGCCTTCAAAGTGCGCGGCGGCATCAACCTGGTTTCGCAGATGACCGCGGCCGAACGGCAGCGCGGATTGATCAGCGCTTCAACGGGCAATCACGGTCAGTCCATTGCCTATGCCGGGCAGCTATTCGATGTTCGAGTGCGGATTGTTGTGCCGGAAGGCGCGAATCCGGGCAAGGTAGCCGCAATGCGAGGCATGGGCGCGGAGGTTATTTTTCATGGTGCTAAGTTTGAAGAAGCCGTTCAGCACTGCGAGGCGTTGGCGCGGCAGCATGGGTATCGCTATGTGCATTCTGCCAACGAACCCCTGTTGGTCGCGGGCGTGGGTACGCACACGCTGGAAGTGCTGCTGGAGCAGCCGGATATTGAGGTGGTGATTGTGCCGCTGGGCATGGGCAGCGGGGCAGCCGGCGCCTGCATTGCTGCGCACGGCATTAACCCGGCGGTGCAGGTAATTGCGGTGCAGTCGCGGGAGTCACCCGCTGGCTACGAGTCATGGAAGCAGCGCGCTTTGGTCACTGCACCCAACCTTACGTTTGCCGAAGGCGTTGCAACCGGCAGTGCGGCGGAACTGACACAACAGATCATCCGCGAACATCTGCATGATTTTATGTTGGTGAGCGACGATGAAATCCGCCAGGCAATGGTGTGGATGATCGAACGGGCTCACACCCTGACCGAGGGTGCGGGCGCAGCCCCGCTGGCGGCTGCCTACCGGATGCGAGAACGATTACCGGGCAAAAAGGTGGCGCTCATCTGCTCCGGCGGCAATTCCTCGCTGGAACACCTGCGGCAGGCGTTAGCGATATAAGCGTGCAAGCCGGCTTATATCACTGTCGCTTTGATTGACCGGTTTGCGACAGAAGTTGCACGGGCGGCGGGCGCAACGGCGGATTCAAAAAAAGTCTAACGCCCCAGCAAAAACGGCACCACCATCTGCGTGAATAGCGCCGGCGTTTGCGCGTGCATGAAGTGCCCTGAATCGGCTTCGACGTAGCGCACGTTGGGAATCAACGTCGACATTTCCGCGATCATCGCCGGCGGGCGCATCACGTCGTGCGTGCAACCTATCGATAACGTGGGTGCGGTGATGTTGCCGAGCTCGGCGTCCAGCGCCATGTCGAGCAGCATGCGGTTGATCGCGGCGAAGCCTTGCGGATCGTTGCCAATCCAGCGCGCGCGGTAGGTGTCAAACCGCGCCTTGTTGCTGCGTAGAATTTCCGGATACGAACGGTCCAGACTCGCTTGCGCCTGTGCGCGCATGCCGGTTTTTTCCACCTCCGAAGCACGCGCCATCATATGCGGGCGCGTTGCCGGGTTGGAGCGCGTGACCAGACTTTGTATCGCGAGGCGCGCCACGCGTGCCGGATGCCGTGCCGCAAATGCCGCGGCGATGCCCGCGCCCAGCGCGGAACCGACCACGTGCACCGGCGACGGGATCGACAGCGCATCGAGTAACGCGGCAATGTCGGCCACCAAGTCATCGAGCTTCAACGTGCCATTCACTTTTTCGGATTGCCCGAAGCCGCGTTGATCGTAACGCAGCACGCGAAACTCGCGCTGAAACGCCGGCAGCGCTTCATCCCAACTGTCGAGACAGCCGCCGAGTTCGTGCACCAACACTACGGTTTGCGTCGCACTACTGGAACCACTGAGTTCGTAACGCAGGCTGACACCGTTTACATCGAGCCAATGCATCGCCCGCGCCTAAATCGGCTTAATTTGCACGGTGCGGAATTTCACAATGCCGGTGCCGTATTGCAGCGCGAACGGCCCGTGGAAGAACGAGCGGTCGCTGACGCTGGCGGTTTGCACGCCGTTCATTTTGACCGTCAACTGCGAGCCTTTGGCGGTGATTTCAAACGTGTTCCATTTGCCGCCGGCTTTGGGCATGGGCGACACTTTGGCGTAGTTCACGATGGCGCCGGTGCCGTACGACGGATCGGGGCGCTTGTCGTAGATATTCACTTCGTACGAGTTATCCGCGCCGATTTTTCGCCGGTCGGAAAGGCGCAGGAATATGCCGCTGTTGGCATCGTCGTTCACCCAGAATTCGGCGTACATCACAAAGTCGGTATAACTTTCGCGTGAGACCAGATAGCTCGCCTCCTTGCCGCCCTTATCCGCCATCACCGTGCCATCCTGCTGCCGCCAGTTGGCGTCGCCCACCGGCGCAAAGTTTTCGAGGCCACTACCGTTCTCGATCAACGTGATCCATCCATAGCTCGCCGTATTGCGATTGCCGGCACAGCCCACCAACATCGCCGCAACGACAAACAAGCCCGCGCCCCATATAAAAATTTGCTTCATGATGATCTCCTGGTGATTAGCGGGCGGGTCTCGCGCCCGGATTTTTGTAGTGATGCAACGTTAGGTTCAACCCAAAAGAGCATAGGTCACGCGCTATGCGAACGTCAAGGTTTTGCGCGCGGCGCGACATAGTTTCAATCCGCGCGCGCACCCGACGACTTGATAATGCGCGCCCACTTCGCCAGATCGTCGCGGATCTGCGCACGAAATTGCTCGGGCGTGTTGCCGATCGGTGTCGCCCCCAGGCCGGCGATGCGGCTGCGCATGTCGCTCGAGTTAATAATTTACAGCGCATCGGCGTGGATTTTTTTCACCAACTCGGACGCAATCGCCGCCGGCGCCACCAGCCCGAACCACGAAATCGCTTCGTAGCCCGACAGGCCCGCCAATCCAGACTCCGCCACCGTGGGATAGTCCGGAAACTCCTTCACGCGCTGCAACGTGGTCACCGCGATAATGTTAAGCTGCCCCGCTTTGGCGTGCGGCAACACGGCAGTGGTGGTGGTGAAGGCCATCGACACTTCGCCCGACGCCAACGCCAGCGTCGCCGGCGCACTGCCTTTGTACGGCACATGGGTGATGCGTGTGCTGGTCATGGCTTTAAACAACTCGCCCGCCAGATGGCCCGGCGAACCTGCGCCGTTGGAGGCAAAGCTCAGTTGATCGGGCCGCGTGCGTGCCAGCGCAATCAACGCCTTGATGTCGCGCGCCGGCACCGACGGATGCACGGCAACCACGTTCGGCACCGCCGCCACATTGATAATCGGCGCAAAGTCCTTCAGCGGATCTTACTGCAGTTTCGTTTGAAATCCGGGGATGATAGTCAACGGCGCGCCGGAGCCCATCAGCAAGGTGTAGCCATCGGGCACCGCTTTCGCGCCGAGTTCGGTGCCGAGTTCGGTGCCGATAATGCCGCCGGCGCCCGGACGGTTATCGATAATAATTTGCTGGCCCCACATTTCGCCGAGTTTGACACTCAACATGCGCGCCAGTGTTTCGGTGCTGCCGCCGGGTGGAAACGGCACGATCAGGCACACGGTTTTCGCGGGATACGCATGTCCTGAACTTGTCGAAGCGGTTTGCGCCGTTACCGGCACGCTCACCGTAAAGAGCAGGGCTACGGCATACAGTCCATATCGTTCAAATAGCGCCATAGCGGTTCTCCGTTGCGCGTCATTCGGCGTTGATTCTAGCAGTGCCGCGTTTGACACGCGCAATTGAAATCCTTTAACGTGAGGGCGCTTCTTTCACGCCGCTTTCATACAACAACCACAGGACACGCTCATGGCACGCATCCCCATACTCGATGAAAAAAGTGATTTTAATCCCGTGCAACGCCGTGTGGTCGACGGCATACTCGGCCGCCGCGGTGGACGCATCCCCGGTCCGTATCGTTTGTCGCTGCACGCGCCCGAAGTCACCGAGGTGTGGCATCCGCTGGGTGAAAAGTTGCGGCTCAATAGTTGCTTTCCGCTGCATCAATCCGAATTCGCGATCATAATTACGGCGCGCTGCTGGGATTGCGATTACGTATTCAACGCGCACAAAAAAATCGCGACCGACGCCGGCTTGTCGCAAAGCATTGTCGATGCGATGGTGAAAAACGAGCGCCCGAAGTTTGACAAACCCGAAGAAGAAGCGATTTACGATTACGGCGTCGAGCTGTTTCGCCATCACGCCATCAGCGACAAATCATATAATCGCGCGAAAGATATTTTCGGTATTCCCGCTGTCGTCGAACTCGCTTGCCTGATGGGTTACTACGGCATGGTGGCCATGACCTTGCTCGCGCACGAGATGCCGGTGCAGGATGGCGCGGTCATCTTGCAAGGCAAAGTGAAGCCTTAGCGAAGCGCTTGGCGATATTTCGTAAGTATTTGATTTTAAACAGTATTTTATAATGCTTCGCAGCGCGGCCTGGATCATCGCGGCAGTGCTCGCGAGCGCCGCGAGCGCGCAAAACTGGAAGCCCAGCAAACACGTGGCGCTGGTGTCGGGCTCGGCTGCGGGTGCGGCGTCCGACACCGCGCTGCGAGCTATCGAACGCTTGTTGCAGGAAAAAAAACTGGTTGATGTTTCCACCGCCGTGCTCAACAAGCCCGGCGGTGGCGGCGCCATCGGCTGGACCTATTTGAGTCAGCAGCCTGCAGACGGACATCACCTCACGCTGTTAATCGGCAACTTGATCAGCAATTACATCACCGGCAGCAGCACCTTGAGCCACAACGATTTCACCTGCACCGCGCAGATTTTCAGTGAAATCACCGCCGTAGCCGTGCGTGCGGATTCGCCGCTGCGCAACGCGAAAGACTTGCTGGCGAAACTAAAATCCGATCCGGCCTCGCTCAGCGTTGCGGTCGGCACCGCCTTCGGCGGCTCCGGCCACATCGCGCTGGCGCTCGCGGCCAAGGGCGTGGGCGGCGACCCCAAAAAAATGAAAGCCGTGGTGTTTCAAGGCGTGTCACAAGGCTATGCCGCACTCTACGGCGGACACATCGATCTGCTCGCCAACCCGCATTCGAGCTTTGCCGCACCGTTGAAAGAAGGCCGCGTGCGTGTGCTCGCTCTCGCCGCAACGCAACGGCTCGGCGGTGATTTCGCCAACGTGCCGACGTGGAAAGAGCTCGGCATCGATGCCACCGTCGAAGCGTTTCGCGCCATCGCCGGCCCCAAAGGCATGGGCGCGGCGCCACTGGCTTACTGGGAAAATGCATTGCGTAAAATGACCGACAGCGCCGAGTGGAAACAAGTGCTGGAAAATCGTTCGTGGGTGGACCGCTTTGCGGGTGCTGAAGGCTGCAAGGCCGCGTTCAAAGTGCAATACGATCAGATGCATAGCGGCTTGCAGGAATTGGGCTTGGCGAAGCGCTAGACTTAAACACATGAACATCACCCTGCTCGACGACTACACCCATCTCGTGCGCACGCTGGCGTGCGTGCAACTGCTCGGCGAACACCCACTCACCGTCTACACCGATTGCGAACGCAAGCTCGATGTGCTGGCCGAGCGGCTCAAGGACACCGACGCGCTGGTGTTGCTGCGCGAACGCACGCGTGTCAGCGCCGAGCTGATCGCGCGCCTGCCGCGGCTGAAAATGATTACGCTGAATGGCCCGTGGCCGCATGTCGATGTGGAGGCCTGCACCGCACGCGGCATCATCGTATGCTCGGAACACGCGCGCACCTCGTATGCGACCGCCGAGTTGACATGGGGATTGATCATCGCCGCCATGCGCCACATACCGCAGCAAATGGCGCGGCTCAAAAGCGGGCTGTGGCAGAACCAGGCGGGCACCGGGCTGCGCGGCCGCACGCTGGGCATTTACGGTTATGGGCGCATCGGCAAACAGATCGCCGGCTATGGCAAAGCCTTCGCTATGAAAGTGTTGGTGTGGTCGCGCGAAAAAGCACGCGCCGACGCACAGTCGGATGGCTACGTCGTAGCGGCCACACGTGAAGCACTGTTTGATGAAGCCGATGTGTTGTCGATGCACGTGCGACTGGTTGCTGAAACACGCGGCCTGATTACCGCCGCCGATCTTGCGCGCATGAAACCCACGGCTGTGTTCGTCAATACCAGCCGCGCGGAACTGGTGGCCGACGGAGCGCTCGTCGCGGCGCTGCGCGCGGGCCGACCGGGTGCCGCCGCCCTTGATGTGTTTGAAAACGAACCGCTCACCGACCCCAGCCATCCGCTGCTGCAACTCGACAATGTGGTGGCCACACCGCACCTGGGTTACCTGGAGCGCGATCAGATGGAAAATTATTTCAGTGATCAGTTCAAGCGCGTGCTCGCATACGCCGCGGGCAAGCCCTATGGCGTGGTCAATCCCGCCGCATTGGCGGTTAAACGCTGATATGCATTTGCAATATTTCATGGCGGCGCTGCTGTGGGCCGGTGTGGTGCACGCGCAACCCGCCTGGCAGCCCGCGCGCCCGGTGGAAATCGTGGTCGGCTCCGGCGCCGGTGGCGGCAATGACCGCACCGCCCGCGTGCTGCAAAAAATATTCAATGAAAACAAATGGTTGCGGCATATCGCCGTAGTCAACAAAGTGGGCGGCGGCGGCGCGCTAGCCTACGGCTACGTGCATCAGCATCCCCAGGATGCGCACTACCTGGTGATTGTGCGGCAGGGTTTGCTGTCGAATCATCTGCTCGGCCGCAGCGCGATTGCGTACACGGATTTGACGCCGCTCGCGATGCTCTCTAACGAATCGAGCGCGCTCGCCGTGCGTGCCAACAACACGGCGCTTAAATCGATAGCCGATATTCTGGAGCGTCTCAAGCAAGACCCGCAATCGTTGAGCGCCACGGTGGGCAGCACGCGCGCTTCGTCGCCGCATTTTGTCTACACCCTGCTGGCCAAGGCCGGCGGCGCGGATACCAAACGACTGAAGATCGTGACCTTTGCCGGCGGCGCAGAGGCGGCCACCCAACTGCTCGGCGGGCACATTGACCTAGTGGCCCTTTCCATCGACAACGTCGCGCCGCACCACAAGAGCGGTGCGATGCGCATACTCGGCATCTCTACCGCGCAGCGCTATGCGGCGCTGCCCGACGTGCCCACACTCAAAGAGCAAGGCTACGATATCGTGATGGGTGGCTTCACCATCGTGATGGGCGCGCGCGGACTTACCTCGGCGCAAATCCAGTATTGGGAAAATGGCTTCGAGCGCGTCGCCAACACCACGGAGTGGAAACGCTTGATGGTTGCAGATTTTCAGGACCTGGATTTCCGCAAATCCGCCGCGACGCGCGAGCATTTGCGCCAGCAATATGAATTGACCCGCACCGTGCTGGCGGAAATCGGCATGACTAAATATTGAGCATTACCTACTATCTTGGCGACATTTTCTCCCTCATCCCAACCCCTCTCCCGAGGGGAGAAGGGCTTGCTGGCCTTCCCTCTCTTGCGGGAGAGGGATCGAGGGTGAGGGAGAGAAGCGCCGCTGACTCATTTGTCACGCGGTAACGTAATTCTCTATAGAAGGATTCTGCATGTCCAAAACAACGCCAACCAAAATCTCTCCGATCACCCAAAAGCTCGCTGCCTACATCGCCGCCGCGCCGCGCAAAGCGCTGCCCAATGCCGTCATCGAAAAAACCAAGCATCACATGCTCGATACGATAGCCGCCATGGTCTCGGGCAGCCAATTGCCGCCGGGTAAGGCCGCGCTCGCCTATGTCAAAACATTGGGCGGTACTGAAGAAGCTTCCGTCGTTGGCTCGCGCATGATGACCACAACCGTCAACGCCGCGCTCGCCAACGCGATGATGGCGCACGCCGATGAAACCGACGACTCGCATGCGCCGTCGTTGATGCATCCGGGCTGCGCCATCGTGTCGACGGCACTCGCGTTTGGTGAATTGCATCGGCGCAATGGCGCTGCGCTGCTGCGCGCGGTGGCCCTGGGCTACGACGTCGGCGCGCGTTTGAATATTTCACTGGGTGAAGCGTCGTTTCGGCGGGTGGGACACTTGACGCACTGCTTCGGCCCCACCTTCGGTTCCACCGCCACGAGTGCGGCGTTGTGCGGCTTCAACGCGACGCAAGTACGTTACGCGCTCGCCTATGCCGCACAGCAGGCGGGTGGCCTGTCGAGCTACGCGCGCGACACCGGGCACATCGAGAAAGCGTTTGATTTCGGCGGCATGCCGGCGCGCAACGGTGCCACGGCGGCATCAATGGTTGCCGCGGGTTGCACCGCGACCGACGACATTTTGTTCGGCGAGCGCGGTTTCTATGCGGCCTATGATGAATCCAAACGCATGGGCCGCGCGCCGGATCCGTCGATACTGGTGCGCGGGCTCGGCAGCAACTACGAAATCATGCGCACCAACATCAAGCGCTGGACGGTGGGTTCGCCGATACAGGCGCCGCTGGATTCGCTGCTCACTCTGATACGCGCGCATCACATCAGCGCCGGCGACGTGGAGAAACTGGTGGTGCGCGTGTCCATCACCGGCGCCAACACCACCGGCAACCGCGAGATGCCCGACATTTGCATGCAGCATATGTGCGCGGTGATGCTGCTCGACGGCATCGCCACCTTTGAATCCGCGCACGATGACAAACGCATGCGCCATCCCCAGGTGCTCGCGCTGCGCAAACGTATCGAGCTGATCGGTGACGAGCAATTACAAAAACGGCTGCCGCAGCGCCAAGGCATTGTCGAAATAACTTTGCGCGATGGCCGCGTGGTGCGCCATCACACCAAAGCGGTACGCGGCACGGCGGATAATCCGATGACGCGCGCCGAGGTCGATGAGAAGTGCTATCACTTGATGACGCCGGTGCTCGGCAGCAAAAAATCACGCGCGTTGTGCGAGGCGATCTGGCATCTGGAAACACTCAAAGACGCGCGTGCGCTGCGCATCTTGCTGCAAATTTGAGTCACGATCAACACGCAGGTGTGGCATTTTTTGCACGGGCATGGCTGATGAATAATATATATAAGTATTTGATTTTATT
>JAYUAH010000552.1:0-3809 GCA_043741415.1 Betaproteobacteria bacterium | reverse complement strand
GTGCGCGCGAAGTCGTTGAGTTCCTGCAGATCGCGCTCGGCGTAAGGCTTGGCGCGCACCGCGAGTTCATTCAGAAAATCGATCACCTGCTGCGGCGTTTCCGCCATTTTCGGTTCAAGCGAATACTCGGCGTAGTTGTTGAAGTCGAGCAATTGCGCGAGTTCTTTACGCAGTTTGACTATGTCTTTGATCAACGGCGTGTTGTCGAGCTCGGGCTTGCCGAATTCGGAGGCGCGGGTGGCGGAGGCGTGATACATCAGTTCGCGAAATGCGCGGTCATCGGCATACTGCATCACCGGCATATACGACGGTCCGTGCAGGGTAAATTTCCAGCCCGGCTGCTTATTGTTTTCCGCGGCTTCGCGTGCGGCCTGGCGCACATCATCCGGCAGGCCCGACAAATCTTTTTCATTGCTGACGACATGCGCGAACGCGTTGGTGGCATCGAGCACGTTATCCGAAAAACGTGAGGTGAGTTTCGACAGTTCTTCGCAGATCGCTTTGAAGCGTGCCTTTTTGTCGGCAGACAGTTCAGCGCCGCCGAGACGAAAATCGCGCAACTCGTTATCAATGATTTTTTGTTGTGCAGGCGACAGTGTGGCAAATTCGGCGGAATTACGTAAGTATTTGTTTTTATTGAATAATTTCTCATTCTGCCCGAGCTCGGTGTAATACACCGTGAGCTTCGGCAGATTGGCGTTGTAGACCTCGCGCAGCTCGGCGCTGTTCATCACTGCGTTGAGGTGGCCGACCTGACCCCACGCGCGGCTGAGCCGCTCGTTAGCGTTTTCCAAGGGCTCGATCGCATCGTGCCAGGTTGCGGGCGTGGTGTCGGCGGCGACGTGTTCGATCACCGCGGTGCATTCGGCGAGCAGCGCATCCACCGCCGGCGTGATGTGTTCGGCTTTGATATCCGCGAAACGCGGCAGGCCGGAGAAATCCAGTAAGGGGTTCATATCTATCATTCGGCAAAAAGCACAAAGGGGAAGTCTATCAGTACCGGCGGGCGCGAGCCGCACGGCGGGGTGCGAGTACTACCGCGATTCGTGCGCGCGCAGTTCGTGCGCCACTTGGCCGCCGACCAGCGTGTGCGTGACGCGGCCTTTGAGTTCGAAGCCGCTGAATGGCGTGTTCTTGCCCAGACTCAACAGCGAGGCGGGCTCGACTTTCCAGTAACGCTCCGCATCAAAAACGCACACGTCCGCGTCGGCGCCGACGGACAGATGGCCGGCATCGATACCCAGAATAGCGGCGGCGTCGGTGGTAATGCGCGCCAGCGCGGTAGTCAATGCGATTTTCTCTTCGTGCGCCCATTTCAGGGTCAGCGGCAGCAACAACTCAAGACCGGTGGCGCCGGGCTCGGCTTCGGAGAACGGTAATTGTTTGGCGTCGTCATCGACCGGGCAATGATCGGAGCACACGGCATCGATGGTGTGATCGGCCAGCGCTTTACGTAAGGCGTCGCGGTCGCGCTGGCTGCGCAGCGGTGGAATCAAATGGCAGTTCGGATCAAAGTAGCCGATGTCCATTTCCGAGAGATGCAAGTGATGCACCGCAACGTCGCAGGTGACCGCAACACCGTCGTGCCGCGCGCGTCGAATCATGTTGATGGCTTCCGCGCTCGACAGGCGGCACAGGTGTACCCGCGCACCGGTTTCACGTGCCAGCAGCAGGATCACCGCCAGCGCCGTCGTCTCCGCGCACACCGGAATCGAGGGCAGGCCCAGGCGTGTGGCGACTTGGCCATCGTGCGCCACACCGTTGCGCGCGAGCGAGGCATCCTGCGGGCGCAGCCACACCGGAATGTTGAAGGTGGCCGCGTACTGCATGGCGTAGAACAGCACTTGATTGTCGGTGAGCGGCACATCGGCGTGCGAAAACGCCACACAGCCAGCGTCGCGCAGTTCCGCCATTTCGGTGAGACGCGTACCTTTCAAGCCTTCGGTCAGTGCGCCGATGGGATACACACGCGCCTTGTTGCGATTGCGTGCGCGATACTTCAACATCTCCACCAGACCCGATTCGTCCAGCGGCGGATCGGTGTCGGGCGGGCACGCGAGACTGGTGACGCCGCCGGCACAAGCGGCGTCCATCTCGGACTCGAGCGTGGCGATATATTCAAAGCCCGGTTCGCGCAGCCGCGCGGACAAATCCACCAGGCCGGGGCACACGATACGACCGCTGGCGTCAATGGTGCGGTTGGCGCTGAAGCCGGCGGGCGCCGCGCCCACGGCAACGATTTTTCCGGCCGCAATATAAACATCGTGCAGGGCATCGATGCTGTTTTTGGGATCGATCAGACGGCCGCCCTTGAGATGAATTTTCACGTCAATTTCCTGCGACGATGCTCATCACCGCCATGCGGATGGCGATGCCGAAACTGACCTGCGGCAGAATCACAGATTGTTTGCCGTCGGCCACGCTCGAATCGATTTCCACGCCGCGATTCATGGGACCGGGATGCAGCACAATGGCATCAGGCTTGGCCAATGCCAGCTTATCGTCGGTGAGGCCGTAGTATTTGTAGAACTCCTGTCCGGACGCGAGCAGCGCGCCTTTCATGCGCTCGCTTTGCAAACGCAGCATGCTCACCACATCCACGTCTTTCAGGCCCTGCTTCATATCGTGGTAGACATGCACGCCGAGGCTGCGGATGTCAGTGGGAATCAAGGTGCGCGGGCCGATCACGCGAATTTCCGGGCAGCCCAGCGTGGTCAGCGCATGAATCTGCGAACGCGCCACGCGCGAGTGCAGGATGTCGCCGACAATCGCCACACGCAGATTGGTGAAATCCTTTTTGTAATGGCGGATCGCAAACATATCGAGCAACCCCTGCGTGGGGTGCGAATGGCGTCCGTCGCCGGCGTTGATGACGTGAATGTCGGGCCCCACGTGCTTGGCGATCATATACGGTGCGCCGCTCGCCGCGTGGCGCACGATGAACATGTCCGCTTGCATCGCCGACAGATTGGCGACGGTATCCAGCACGCTTTCACCCTTGCTTTGCGAGGACACGTTAATCGCCAGATTGATCACATCCGCCGACAAGCGCTTGGCGGCAATTTCAAAGGTGGTGCGGGTGCGTGTGGAGGCTTCGAAAAAGATGTTGAAGACGGCCTTGCCGCGCAGCAGCGGCACTTTTTTCACGTCGCGCTGGGTAACGCCGACAAAGGAATTCGCGGTGTCGAGGATCTGCCGCAGAATGTCGGCGGGTAGCCCCTCCAGCGACAGCAGATGATGCAGTTCGCCGTTTTTGTTGAGTTGCGGGTTGCGCGGATTAAGCCACATGGTGCGTCTTAATTTTCATGCAGCTTGAGCGATAGTTTGCTGGCGCTATCGTTACTATCGTTACCATGGCGCACCAACTCGACACTTTGCGACAGCGCCAGGGTAATGTTGCCGCCGAGGAAATCCGCTGCGATCGGCAATTCGCGTCCACCGCGATTGACCAGTGCCGCCAGTTGAATAGTCGCCGGGCGGCCATAGTCGAATAACACGTTCATCGCGGCACGTATGGTGCGGCCGGTGTAGAGCACGTCATCGACCAGGATCAGACGCCGGCCGTCGACATCGAAGGGCAGATCAGAGGTTTTGACATCGCGATGCAGGCCGATTTTCTCGAAATCGTCGCGGTAAAAAGAGACATCGAGCGTGCCGAGCGGAATTTGGATACCCAGTGCGGCATGCAGTCGCTCGGCCACCCACACGCCGCCAGTATGAATGCCGATGATGCCCGTGTCCGGCCCGACGACAGGCTTCATTTGCTCCAAAAGCCGTGCCAGCAGTTGCTCGGCATCGGGCAGTGGATT
>JAYUAH010000551.1:0-8856 GCA_043741415.1 Betaproteobacteria bacterium | reverse complement strand
TGGTGTCTTTGTCGAAGCCGTCGCCGACTTTCATGCCTTTGGCGCCGTCGACGAATTTGTCGACGAATTGTTGGTAGACGCCTTCCTGTACCAGAAATCTGGTGGGCGACACACACACTTGTCCGGCGTTGCGGTATTTCATGAAACTCATGGTCTTGGCAGCGATGTCGATATCGGCATCGTCGAAAATAATGACGGGTGCATGGCCGCCGAGTTCCATGGTGGCGCGTTTCATGTGTTGGCCGGCCATACCTGCGAGCAATTTGCCGACGGGTGTGGAGCCGGTAAAGGTGATTTTGCGGATCACCGGATGCGGAATCAGGTAGCTCGAAATTTCTGATGGGCTACCGTACACTAGGCTGATCACACCCGCGGGCACGCCGGCATCGACAAACGCGCGCACCAGTTCGGCCGGCGAGGCGGGCGTTTCTTCCGGCGCTTTGAGGATGATCGAGCAGCCGGTCGAGAGTGCCGCCGACAGTTTGCGCACCGCCTGGTTAATTGGAAAATTCCACGGCGTAAAGGCAGCCACCGGGCCGACGGGTTCTTTCACTACCAGTTGATACACACCCTCTGCGCGCGCCGGAATCACGCGGCCATAAGCACGGCGGCCTTCTTCGGCGAACCACTCGATCAGGTCGGCGCCCGCGAGCACTTCGAGCTTGGCTTCGCCGACGGGCTTGCCTTGTTCGAGCGTCATCAATTCTGCGATGCGGTCGGCGCGCGTGCGCAAAATATCCGCGGCCTTGCGCATGATTTTGCTGCGCTCGTACGCCGACACTTTGCGCCACACCTTGAAACCCTTGTCGGCCGCGTCGAGCGCGCGGTCGAGATCGGCTTTCTCGGCGTAGGCGACGGTGCCGATCGTAGCGTGGGTGGCGGGGTTGACCACGGGTATGGTGCGGCCGGACGCGGCCGGTCCCCAGACGCCGTTGATGTGGAGTTGCGTGTCTTGATAGGTGGGCATGGCAGTAGGCTCTATGTGTATGAAAAAGAATGTGTGCAGGATAACCGAGAATGACGAAGTGTGTTGAGGTGGGCTACTGTGCGCTCTCCGCGGTAATTCCCGCGTTTTTGATCACTTTGCGCCAGCGCTCGGTTTCCGCAACGATCAATTGCCGAAATGCTGCGGGTGTGCCCGGTGTGGCCTCAACCCCTTGATCCAGCAGACGCTGAATCACGCCGGGGTCGGCCAACGCACGATTCATTTCGGCATTCAGGCGCGCAATGATGGGCGCCGGTGTGCCGGCGGGCGCCATCAACCCATACCAGGTGTTGCAATCAAAGCCGGGGTAGGTGTCAGCGATGGTTGGCATCTCCGGTGCGAGCCGCGTGGGTTTGGGTGTTGCAGCGGCTATCACGCGCAGCCTGCCTGCCTTGACGAAGGCGGATGTTTGCGGCGTGCCGGAAAAAATCGCGTGCATTTGTCCGGCCACCAGATCGGTCACGGCGGCCGCGCCGCCTTTGTACGGCACGTGTACAAATTTCACCCCGGCAACGGCATTGAGCATTTCAATGCCCAGATGATTGGGTGTGCCGACGCCGGGTGACGCGAAATTAAGTTTGCCGGGTTGTGCTTTAGCGTAATCAATGAGTTCTTTCAGATTGCGCACCGGCAGCGACGGGTTGACCACCAGAAAATAAGGCACGTAGACCATCAGTCCGATGGGCACGAAATCACGCAGGGGATCGAACGGCATTTTTACGCCGAGCGCGGGGTTGACAGCGAGTGCGGTCGAGGTGCCGAAGGTGATGGTGTAACCATCAGCCGGTGCACGTGCCGCCTGTGTCAGGCCGACCACAGTGCCCGCACCCGGCCGGTTGTCGATGACTATTTGTTGCTTGAGCGCTTCGCCCATTTTTTGGCCGACTTCGCGCGCGACAAAATCCGTGGTGCCGGCGGGGGGATAGGGCACGATGAGGCGCACCGGCTTGGTCGGGTAGGCCTGTCCCTGCGCGAGCGTTGCAAACAGCAGCGCAAACAAGGTTATAGACACGCGATACATCAGTCCATACATGAGGGTTCCCTTTTTACAGTCGGCGATGAAGTCCATAATCTAACCATACCGCAAGTTTTGTCCAGCCGCACGCTACAGTTATATACTGTGCGGCCACTTTCCAATTTAATTCCATCGTCAACCACGGGAGACCATCATGCACTTAAAGGGAAAAGCAGCCGTTGTAACCGGAGCGGGTCGCGGTATCGGACGCGCGATTGCGATGTTGCTGGCCAAAGAGGGCGCCAGCGTGATTGTGGTTGACCCCGGTGTGGGTCGTGGCGGTGAAGCCACCAACGAGCGGCCCGCGGATGAAGTCGTCGCCGAGATCACCAAGGCCGGCGGCAAGGCGCAGGCGAATTATGATTCGGTCGCCGAGTACCTCAAAGCCGGCCTGATGATCAAGCAGTGCGTGGACAACTACGGCAAGATCGACATTCTGGTCAACGTCGCCGGCAATCTGCGCGAGCGCATGATCTGGAATATGTCGGAAGACGATTTTGATTCGGTGGTCGCCGTGCATCTGAAAGGCAACTGGAATACCTGCCACCACGCGGTGAAATACATGCGGCAAGCGGGCCACGGGCGCATTATCAATTTCTCGTCTGACGCGTTCAAAGGCTCGGTGGGGCAGTGCAACTACAGCGCGGTGAAAGCCGGCATCATCGGCCTCACGCGCTCGATCGCCAAAGAGACTTACAAAAACGGCATCACCGCCAACGCGATTTGCCCCTCGGCCGATACGCGCATGACGCTCACCGACACGGTGAAAGAAAACCGCCGCCGCAAATTCGAAGCCGGGCTGATGACCAAGGCACAGTACGACTTGACGCTGGTGCCGCGCGGCCCCGAATACATTGCGCCGATGGTGGCGTATCTGGCGACCGATGAAGCGGATACCGTCAACGGGCAAGTGTTCCACGTCGAGCGCGGCCGTATCAACACTTATGTGTTCGGCGACGACTATAAATTTCTGCACAAAGGCGACGACGGCATGTTTACGGTGGAAGAGTTGATCGAAACCGTACCCGGTTCGCTGATGAACGATATCGTGCCCGTGGTGCCGCCGGTGAAAATCGCGGATGCGGTGCGCGCCGGTGAAGCGAGGAAAGAAAAAGTGGGTTGATCAAGGCAGCGACCATCCCTGCTTTCACCGGCAGGGATGGCGGTGCCGTAAATCGAGTGGAGGCAGGTCATGTGGAAGAATGTTGTTAAGTATTTGATTTTGTTGAATTTTTCGTATTCCATCTTTGCGCAGCAGCCAGACTTTCCGGAAGGCCCTGGCAAGCCGATATTCACTGCCGTATGTGGCGCCTGCCACGACATCAATCGCGCTCGCGCGGGTTACTCGCCGGAGGGTTGGCGCACCATCACACGTATGATGCAGAACATGCAAGTGCCCGTGTCGCAAGAGCAATGGCCGGTGCTCACCGATTATTTGATCAAGAGTTTTCCGGAACGTAATCGGCCCGCGGCGGTGATTGTCGACGGACCGGCGCAGGCGGATATCAAACTGTGGAAGGTCGCGACACTGGGCTCGCGTCCGCACGATCCGCTCGCTGCGCGCGATGGTTCGATCTGGTGGTCCGGGCAAACCTCCAACAAGCTCGGTCGCGTCGATCCGAAAACCGGCCAGATGCGTGAGTACGACATCAAGCCGGCGCATTCCGGGCCGCACGGCCTGAAAGAAGATAAAGCCGGCAATATCTGGTTCACCGCGAATCACGCCACGTATATCGGCAAGCTTGATCCGAAGACGGGAGACGTAACGCAGTATGCAATTCCCGATCCGTCGGTAAAAGACCCGCATACGATTGCCATCGACGACAAAAATAATCTCGCGTGGTTTACCGCGCAAAACGGCAATGCAGTCGGGCGCGTGGATATGGCCACGCGTGAAGTGAAAATCGTTAAAGCGCCGACGGCGAATTCGCGCCCTTACGGCCTATTGATCAACTCGAAAGGCGTGCCGATTTACGTGGCGTTCGGCAGCAACAAAATCGCCACTGTCGATCCAACGACGATGGCGATCAAGGAATACAACCTGCCCGATGCCGCCTCGCGCCCGCGGCGCATGGCGCTCGACGGTGACGACATCGTGTGGTACGCCGACTACTCGCGCGGTTATCTTGGCCGCTTGAATCTTGCGACCGGCGAGCACAAAGAATGGCCCTCGCCCAGCGGCCCGCGTTCCAACCCGTATGGCATGGTTATCACTAAGGGCGCGATCTGGTACAACGAATCGGGCGCCAAGCCCAACACCATCGTGCGCTTCGATCCAAAGAGCGAGAAATTCCAGTCGTGGGCGATCCCCGGCGGCGGCGACATTGTGCGCAACATGGATGTGTTGCCCAATGGCAATCCGGTGATGGCCAATAGCCTGATGGATCAAGTGGGCGTGGTCGAAATCAAGTAGTTGTGGCGCACGCATGGCCCGCTAGTAGCGCTCGGGCCGTGCGCACGGAGGAGGAAAAATGCGCACCACAGTTTTTGCCCGCGTCATGGCGTGCGGCATGCTTGCGGCGCAGGCCAGCATCACAGCGCTGGCCCAGGTGTACCCCAGCAAACCCATAGAACTGGTCGTGCACACTTCCGCCGGCAGCGGTGGCGATGTGGTGTCGCGTGCGGTGGCGGAGATTATCCGCGCCAACAAATTTTTGCCGCAAACGCTGACGGTGAACAACCGCGTCGGCGGCGCGGGGGTGATCGGCTTCGGTTACTTCAAAACCAAACGCGGCGATCCGTACGTGATGATGTCGGTGACAGGCACCATCCTCGCGATGGCGTTTCGCCCCGAAATCAATATCGGCCTTGAGAATTACACGCCGCTGGCGTTGTTTGCAATTGATCCGCAGACCATCATGGTGCCCTGGGATTCTCCCTTTAAAACCGTCAAGGATTTATTAGAAGCCGCTCGCGCCAAACCGGCTACCCTGGTAGCGGCGACGACTTCCATGCAGGGCACCGGCCGCCTCGTCGTGCACTTGATGGAAAAGCATACGCCGGGCGCTAAATTCAAATTCGTCACCTTCAAAGGCGGCAGCGAAGCGGTGACCTCTACCGCCGGCGGCCACACCACGTTCACCACTGAAAATCTCGGCGAAGGTATCGGTTTTGTCGAGGGCAAAAGACTGCGCGTGCTGGCGATCACTGCCGACAAGCGTTTGCCGCAAGCGCCCGATGTGCCGACCTTGCAGGAACTCGGTTATCCAATCACCGCGGGCACCATACGCGGCTTCACTTTCACTGCCGGTGTACCGAAAGAAGCAGTGGTGACGATGGAGACTGCGCTGAAAAAAGCGCACGACTCGCCCGAATGGAAAGAACTCGCCAAGCGCAATCTGTATCAGGATATTTTTATGGGCAGCGCGGAGTTCACCAAATTTCTCAATGTGCGCATGGTCGAGTACAAAGCGTTTTACGAGGCTGTGGGGCTGGGAAAAAAACAGTAATGGGATGGCGAGCTATTTTTCAATCAAGTCGGCTTCGCGCGCGAGTCTGCTGAAATCGTCGATGTGCTTGCGCAGAAACGCTGTGAATTCTTCCGGCGTGGCACTGCTCACCAACTCGATGCCGAATTCGAGATAACGGCTGCGCAACTCCGGCACGGCGGCCGCTTTGGAGACCTCTGCGCGCAGACGTTCAAGTATTGCGCGTGGCGTACCGGCAGGCGCCATCAGGCCGTTAAACGTGGTGTCGAAAAAACCCGGCAAGGCGGCTTCATCGATGGTGGGCACATCGGGCAGCAGCGGTGAGCGCTTGCGGCTGGTGACACCCAGCGCACGCAGCTTGCCCGAGCGGATGTGCACAATCGACGTGCTCACCTGATCAAAGCGCAGCATCACGTGGCCGCCCACGAGATCCACCACCGCGGGCGCCGCGCCTTTGTATTGAATGTGCAGCAAGCGAATGCCGGCCTGGCGCGAAAACATTTCTGCCGCGACGTGCCCGGTGGAGCTGCTGCCGGATGAGCCGCTGGAAATTTCGCCGGGACGCTGTTTGGCAAGTGCGATGAATTCCTTCACGTTTTTCACCGGCAGTGACGGCGTGATCACGAACACCAGCGGTGTATCACTGGTCATCGAGATTGCCGCGAAATCCCTGAGCGCATCGTAGCCTGCGTCTTTCGCCACCACCGGTGCGCGGGGAAAGGTATTGGAAATGGCGAGCAAGGTATAGGCGTCGGCGGGCGCTTGCTTGACGAAGCGGGTGCCGACGATTGCACTCGCGCCGGGGCGGTTTTCGATCACAAACTGCTGCCCCAAATTTTTGCTGAACTGTTCGGCGTAAGCGCGCGCGACAATGTCCTGATTGCCGCCGGGCGCCACCGGATTGATGATACGCACCAGCTTCGCAGGATACGCCGCCGTCTGACTTTGGGCGGCGGGTACCGCCGTGACGCCGGTCGCGATGACCATAATGATCGGCAGTGCCATGCCACGCAGCGGTTTCATGCGGTCGGCGGTGCTTGAGTTGAACGCTGGCTTCACGACAATTCAATTGGCGCCGGCGATCTCGTATATCGGCCGGCGTTCCGCGGCACTGCTGTCTTGATACATGACCCTGCGCCGCTGCAGGTCGAGTTGAATCGTGACATTGCGTGATTTGTCGAGCAGGTAAACAGACCCCTCATCGCGCCCCGTTTCCTGGAAGCGAAACATCACGGTGGTGCCGGAACGGTCGGTCTCCACCCAGGTGCCCGGCGCGGCAACTTTATAGTATCCCGCGGTGCGGCCTGTGCCATCCTTGAATTCAACCTGCGTCACTTTGCGCGCGTCCGTGCCCGCGCCCTGCGCGATACGCGGCTCGCCGATGCGCACGGTCGTGGCTTCCGCTGCACCCACTGACGTCGCTACCTGGCGCTGGGTTTCCGCATCCCTGACAATCCAACTGTGCGAGACGCCCGTTTGCTGCGTGAATGATTTGCCCGGCGGCAGGGTGAAATACCCCACCTCCTTGCCCTTGAAATTGATCCAATTCACAGCCACCGCGCGGCTGCCGTCGTTAACGAACAGTATGGAGGTTGCGGGCGTGCCGGCGATGGAGCGCAAGCCCGATGGATGCGTGGCGGCAGGGTTGAGCGGGTTTTGCGCGGGTGGATCTGCTGGCTTAGTTTCAACGGTTTTTTTGTCGTGCTCGATTTTCCCCAGCCGCTCAGCCTCCGCTATTTTTTTCTCGGCTGACACACGTGCGGCATCGAGCGCGTCTGTGCGCTGTTTGATTTTTTCTTCCTGCACACGCAATTCGGTTGCACGCGCTGCGGCCTCTTGTTCCGCCTTCGCTTTTAGTGCCGCTTCTTCTTGCACGGCTGCCAGTTTGGCCGCGTCTGCCACCGGCGCGGCAGGTTGCATCGCTGGTTGCGCTTCCTTCGAGGTCACCTGAATTTTGGCATCGTTTGGCGACTCGTCCAGGTGGCGCTGATACACCATTGCGCCACCCCCGGCGACTACCGCAGCCGCAATTGCAATGCCGATGTATTTCACGCTCGACGAGCGTGCCGGCGCGTTTGTTTCAACGGGCACTGTCGGCGCTTTGACCACATGCCGTTCCAGCGCTTTGGTCAGCAACTGCACATCGGAATCCCAGCGCGTATGGGTTAGCTCGACGCCATTGCGAAACGCGAGTTCTGCCATCTCGGCCGGCAACTGATCGGCACGCGGCATTGCCGCGCCGTGTACCAGCACCGGGATCACAGGGATGTTGCGCTGGAGCGCCGAGATGGTTTCCAGACGCACAAAATCGTGTGGATCGTCGATGCGGCGTTGGCCCTGGTCATCCTTGGCCGTGACCCAGTTTTTGCCGATCACCGCCAGCAGCGCGCCGCACTCGGCGACATTGGCATCGATGGCCTTGCGAAAATCCACACCGGGCTCGATACCGGCCACGTCCATGAACACCGACGCTTTGCCGAAGCGCTCCACCAGCACTTCGAACAAGCGGCCCGCGTGACCCTCGGAGTCTTCGCGGCGATAGCTGATGAAAATTGCACTCATGCTGATTGTCCTCGATTAAGACCACGCTATTCGTGCTGTCTCGGGTGCGGGCGACCTGAGTTTTACAATGATATTGTAGGCATGATTTGAAGCGCATGCACACTATGTGATTTTCTTGCTTATCGTGCATTGGCCGCGGCATCGCGCCGCCATAACTGCGCACGCCAGCGCGTGGTTACCAGCACCAAAAAGCACAGCGCCACCGCGACATACAAGGTCGCCGTCAGCGGATAGCTGATGCGCGGTATGAGCCAGCCCGCAAGCAGCAGTCCGGGTATGTTGCCGTAGATCGCGAGCATGCGTATGCCCATGATGCGTCCGCGAAATTTGGGCTCGCAGTTGCGGATCAACATGGTGGCCATGGCGATTTGGCTTAAGCCCTGCGATAAGCCGGCGAGCATTAAAAACGGTATACCGATGGCCGGCGCGGGGGTGTGCACAAAACACAGCAGTCCCAGATACCAGCCGACGCTGAAAATAATCATGGTGCGTGCAGGGCGCACAATATGTCCGATCCGGCTCATGATCACAGAACTCATCAGCGCGCCGAAGCCGCCGGCGGCGATCAGATAGCTGAGCCCCGTTTGATCGGTGTGATAAATCTGTTTCGCCATCACCGGCATCAGACCGCCCATCAGTGGAAACGACGTGCAGTTGAGCAGGAACGCAAAACACATCGAGGCCAGCAGCAACGGTGTGTTCCACACATAGGCCAGCCCCGCGCGCAGATCGCCCAGTGGCGATGCGCGCTCGGCCTTGGTGATCACCGGCCGCGGGGCCGCATGTGGATTCGCGCCTTTCGAAGTGAGCGTTGCGCTCAACGCGTAGAAGCTGGCCACCACCGTGTACGCCGGTCCGATGCCGAG